>JAYVXP010000249.1:0-11240 GCA_043785125.1 Bacteroidia bacterium | reverse complement strand
CTAAGATGCGGCGCCATTAAGACAAATGAGATGAGTAAAATTCTGAATCGCAAGATTCCCAGCTTTGCTAACAAAAATAGGAATTTAAACGGTTGATTAAATGTCCAGCGGTTCTTTTTCGCCCAGGTGCCGTGGAGCGGTCTTCAAAACGTACAAGTCGATGATGGCTTTGGTCCGAGCAAAATATTCTCTCAAATAAACCTTTACCATTACCTCGGGTGAAGGCTCTATCGCTTGAATGGCCACGGCATCGATGTGATAAAACCGACTGATAAAAAGGGCCCGATAGCAATGAAATGGTTGTGTGATAATGGTGATCTTATCCTGTCCAAAAATTTCTTTGCTGCGGACGACAGAATCCAATGTCCTGAGGCCAGCGTAATCAAGGGTAATCACTGAATCGGGTACACCTTCTTTTACTAAAGCCTTTTTCATTTCCATCGGCTCATTGTAGTAAACTGATCGATTATCTCCACTGAGAATGAAATGGGTCACTTTCCCTCCACGATACAATGCGGCGGCAGTACGGATCCGGTTTTCAAAATAAGGATTGGGCGAGCCATTGCTCAACTTGTTGCTTGTTCCCAGAACCAATGCAACCTGATTGTTGGGGAGCAGATGATAATCCGAAAATACTTTGTCTTCTGTGCTGGTGACCACCCAAATGTTTGCGATAACCATGACCGTCAGGAGCGCGCCAACACAGTACAACAACCACTTCAACACACTCCTCATAAAGCCCAGGGTGACTACAGACAAATAAAATTAAGCCGTCACAAAGGTAAGCTATTTAACTTGGAAAAAATGGCCATTGCCCTGAGGCCTGTTCCTTCACATTCAATCGTTTGATTTCTTTGCCAGTCTGACAAAGAACTCCTGTTCGATTAATTCAGATTTTCTTACGATCTTTTTGTACCACGTAAGCCGAATCTCATTTTTTTCGTCCTGCGATAGGGTCCACTCAACCTGGGAGTTGCGCAGTTTGGTGACCAGGGCGTGAATACAAATTGCGGCACTGACAGAAATATTCATGCTCTCGGTGAATCCAAACATAGGTATGCTAACCTTCCCGTCGGCGTGGTCTAACGCATACGCGGAAGAGCCATTCAATTCATTGCCCATAACAATGGCCAGCTTCTGGTCAACCGCAACTTCATTTATTGACTCGCCATCAGGGGAAGGATCCGCCACCAGAATGCGGTAACCCTGCTCGCGGAGTGTTTTAAAACACGCTTCTGTATTATTTATCTTCTTTTCCTTATGGCGGATGAGGTCTATCCATTTGTTAGAGCCCTTCAACACTTTCGGGTTAACTGCATATTGACTTACATTCTCAACAATGTGAATATCCTGCAACCCCATACATTCACACGTTCTGACTACGGCACTGGCATTCTGTGATTGGTAAATGTCTTCCAAGACCACGGTAATGTGGCGAGTGCGCTCTGCCAGCACCTTTTCAATAAATTCCTTTTTGTGATCGGAAATGTATTGGCTGAAATGCGCTGTGAGTGACCGCGACCACTGATTCAACTGAGACCGTTGATGTAACTGATTAAGTGATGACACTGATGAATGTCGTTGAAGTGAGAACAATATTGAAACATAAAAATAACAATCTTTGACCGCGGATACAAATAGGACCACTGATGGACCGCTGATTTAAATGATGACGCTGATTAATCCTATTTCATGTTGTCCTTGAGTAGATCGAATAGCTTTGACAATAAACTTTAAACTGTGACCTTTGAGACCGCTGATACAAATGATTAAATGATGACAATGATGATTCGGTGTGACATTAGACTTTGAACTTTAGACGTTGAACATGAAGTAAATGCAATACATTTTTCCAAAGGACTTTTTATTTGGTGTGAGTACGGCGGCGAGTCAGATTGAAACGGCGTTTGAACATGACTGGCAGGGGGTAAAGGCCAAAGACGGTTATATTTTTGATCGCACTACCGACCACGAACTTCGTTTTAAAGAGGATGCAGAGATTATTGCCTCGCTGGCGCCAAATTACCGGATGGGTTTGATGTGGAGTAAATTGCAACGCGACCCGCTTGGAAATCTGAATCCGGAAACCGTACAATCCTATCGCACATTTCTGGAAGATTTGCGTCAACGTGGCGTGAAAATCATGATGGTGCTGCACCATTTTACAAATCCACTTTGGTTTGCAAAAATGGGTAGTTGGGAAAAAGAAGATAACATCCGGTATTGGGTGGACTTTTGCGAAAAAGTGGTAGATGAGTTTGGTGAATTTGTTTCCCATTGGAATACCTTCAACGAGCCCAACGTTTATGCCAGCAATGGGTGGGTGATGGGATTCTTTCCTCCCTTTAAGATCAACCCTTATCTGGCAGGAAAGGCGGTTAAGAATATGGGAAAAGGCCATGACCTGGTATATGATTATATCAAATCAAAATATCCCGGTCATCCAGTCGGCATTTCGCATAACGCTATTGTCTTCTCTGCTGAAAATGTTTTGGGTTGGTTTCCCGCCCGACTGAGTGACTGGTGGTTTATGGATTGGGTACCCCGTCATTTTGAAAAAGTGGACTTTTTTGGGATGAGCTATTATGCCCGCGTTCCGCATGATCCGATGCCGATTACCTATATCGACACGCCCAGAAAAATGAAGCAACTGGGTCGCCCGCACGATGACATGTGGGAATATCATCCAGAAGGTCTGCGCACTTGCATCGAGCGGTACTGGAATCTTTACAAGAAGCCCATTATCATTACTGAAAATGGTGTGTGTGATGAAAGTGATGTCCTGCGGCAGCAAGCCATTCTGGATTATGCAAAAGTCCTTCATCAGGCGCTTCAGGATGGTATCCTTATTCAGGGTTATTTCTGGTGGAGTGCGTGGGACAATTTTGAATGGCATCTGGGTCCCACCAAACGTTTTGGATTGTATGAATGTGATCTCGAATCAAAAAATCGAATCAAACGAGCGAGTGCGGACATTTTTAGAAAGCTGGCCCACTATAAGATGATTGAGGAACCAGAAAGCATAGAACAAGCGATGCTTTCTATGAGTTGATTACCCGATAATTAATTTTTTAAAATCCGCATCTCCACCCGCCGATTCAGACTTTGTCCTTTTGGAGAACGGTCGCCGGAAAGAGGCTGGGTCCCGCCAAAGGCTTTTGTTTTTACATGATCCTTCCCAACCCCTTTTGATATCAGGTACTTCTTTACCACTTCGACACGCTCTTCTGATATCTTTTTGTTGGCTGTAGCATCTCCGGCACTGTCTGTATGACCTTCCAACTGAATGACGATCTTATCATTCTCTTTCATCATCGCCACAATCTCATCCAACCCAGGATAAGATTTAGGATTGATGGAGGCCCTACCCTGTTCGAAGTTCAGACTATTGAGTCGTATGGTTTGTCCTTCGGGCGTCAATGGCATATCACGCACGACCTTGTGATTTACATCGATGTCTTTAGGATCTACGATGGCTGTTGCCGGAAGAAATCCAGGTGCCTCCGCCAAAATCAAATACTTGGCCGTCCCAAAAATAGTAAAGGAGAAAGTGCTGTCATTAAACCGCCCGCTAATGCTTCCCGTTGGAATACTCTTATACGTAATCTTTGCTTTCACCCCTTTGCCCGTGATCGCATGGGTGACTTTTCCTTCGGCCGTGATTTCCGTCTTTTGTGATTGTCCCTTTAAAGCCAAACAGACAAAGAAAAGAAAGTAAATAGTGCGCATGGCTGCAAGGTAATGGGGTTTGGTGACAATGCTATCACATCTACAAGGTGGAACCCCTGAAAGCTGGGTTAACGGCATTTTTAGTTAATTTGACTTTTGAAATGAATTCTGATTCCAAAGCACAATACATCATTCGCGGAAAGCCGGTTGACCAGCAAACGAGGTGTGTTCATTATCATTCTGAAACGGATATTATCGCCATCAAATTCAAATGCTGTGATCAATATTATCCCTGTTATAGCTGTCATGAGGAAACAGCGGGGCATGAGTCCGTGGTCTGGCCAAAAAATGAATGGAATACGAAAGCTATTTTGTGTGGTTCCTGCGGAGAGGAAATCACAATCCATCAATACCTCTCGTCTCATGACCAATGTCCTTCTTGCAAGGCTTCATTTAATCCAAATTGCAGGAGACATTATCATTTATATTTTGAATCGTAAGACGTCGGCGGGCAATTGCCTCTCCCATCATCGTTTGACAAGTAGGTTCACAACTCCAGGTCAATAGTCTCCCCCACGCCAAAGGTTTTTTTGTCAATTTTCGACACCATTTTTCCTTTCGCTTTCGGGTCTGCTTTCGTTTTTTCTACCGCTTTCGTGCCTTTAACTTCTGACCCTTCATTTTCTCCTTTTCCCGTTTGGCTTTTCCCGAAGAGGGCTGCTTGCTCTGCTTTTTGCCTTTTTGGGAGTGGCTGTGGTTCCTTTCCCATGACTTTTGGCTGGCTTGAGTTGACTGGCTGCTTTGGTTCCGCGAAGAGACCGACTTGCCAGCCCGTCCCGACCTGCTCGATCGCGACTGGCCTTGTTTCCAATTTTTTTTTTGACGACTGAGAACCCTTTCCGGTTTCGGTCGCCTGCATCAGCTCGCTTTCTTCGTCGCCATCCTCCAGGCCAGTGTCCTCAGGTTCTTCAACCTGCCTCACCTTCGTGACTTTATACTGCGAAAGCCGATTGCCCATGGCCTTCCAGCCCTTGACATCAATGATATCCTCGAGATTAATTACCTCGGTTTCTTTGTCTTTACCCTTGCCTTTTACAATCTCTATTTCAATTTCAGGTGTATCAGAAGTGGTTACGTATTCCAGTCGAGAACCAATCCCCTCCGATATCAATCCAAACTCCTTATCCAGACTGTTGGTCTCTACCAGGAAGCGTTTTACAAAATGTTGTTTGCTCTCTCCATCCCAGTAAACTGCAGAAATTGCTTTCTTAGGATTAAACTTTTCAAGTAGAATGGTCTTCTCCGGTTCAAAGCGATTGGTCAATTCATAGTTGCTAATTTTATAAGCACCGCTCCGCGTCACCGAAAGAATCTGATCATCGCCGTCGAACTTGCCCAGACGCTTGCCACGTCCCTCCTTGTTCAGCCGCCCCGAACCTTCATCGTACCACAACTCAAGTCCACTGAGCGTTGATCCCCTGGCTTCCTTGAAATCCACCTTCCGGACGGGGTATTTGGTAATGGTATTTCCCCTCGCTCCCCGGCCTTTAATTTCCAGTTCAGAGAAATCAAAATCAAAAATCTTTTTGCGTGCCGTACTTCCCTGGCTCAGTTTCACCTCCACTAACTCCGCTTCCCCGTTGGGATTGGCGCTGAGGTATTGCAATTTACTGTTGGGATTACCCTGATCGAGATTATATTCCTTGTCGCGGATGATCGCTGGCATGGTACAACGTTTGGCAAATGACTTTCCACTTTTGCCGTCGCTATAAATGATATTGTAAACCATTCGCTCATCGCCTTTCTTCCAAACACCCACGTGCAAAATATCTTTACCCATGTATACTTTCTCTGCAATGCGCTTAATCACCGCCTTTCCATCCCTGCGTATGGCAATGATGTCGTCCAGCTCTGAACATTCGCAGATGTAATCATCCTTTTTCAGGCCCCACCCAATAAAGCCATCCTCGCGATTTACATACAGCTTCTGGTTGTTGGCAATCACTTCAACTGCCATAACAGATTGGAAGCTCTTGATCTCCGTCTTGCGCTCCCTGCCCTTGCCATACTTTTCCAGCAAGTTTTGATAATATGCGATGGCGTAGTCAACCAGATGCTTGAGGTGGTGTAATGTTTCTTTCAATTCCTTTTCAAAATCAAGCAGCAATTCATCTGCCTTAAAGGAATCGTATTTCGAAATACGCTTGATCTTGATTTCGGTCAGCCGGAGGATGTCATCCCGCGTGATCTCGCGATAGAACATTTTCTTGGATGGTTTGAGGCCTTTGTCGATCGTGGTGATCACCTCTTCAAACGTTTCACATTCCTCAATCGCGCGGTAGATTCGTTTTTCAATGAATATTTTTTCCAGCGAAGAGAAAAGTATCTTTTCCATCAACTCGGCCTTACGGATCTCCAGCTCGCGCTTGAGTAATTTCACCGTCAGCTCCGTATTGTATTTTAGAATATCGTTCACCTTCATGAACTGCGGCTTGTCCTTGACAATCACACAGGCATTGGGGGAAATGGGGACCTCACAATCCGTAAAGGCATACAGCGCATCAATCGATATCTCCGGCGACTGACCCGGCTGCAGGTGTATAAGAATCTCAACATCCCTGGCGGTATTGTCCACCACTTGTTTGATTTTGATCTTCCCCTTCTCGCTGGCCTTGACAATGGAGTCCATTAAAGAACTGGTGGTTGTACCGAATGGTATCTCTTTGATTGCCAAAGTCTTCTTGTCGATTATCTTCACCTTTGCCCGAACCTTAATCTTGCCTCCACGATAGCCCTGGTCGTATTCCGAAAAATCGGCGATACCACCGGTTGGGAAGTCCGGATAGATCTTGGGATTCTTGCCTTTCAGCATCTCGATTGACGCTTTGATCAATTCACAGAAGTTGTGCGGAAGGATTTTTGTGGAAAGTCCAACTGCAATACCCTCAACGCCCTGCGCCAGCAACAGCGGAAATTTGACGGGCAGCGTGACCGGTTCCTTCTTGCGTCCGTCATAGGAAAGCTGCCACTGGGTAGTCTGGGCATTGTAAACGACATCGAGTGCAAACTTGGATAACCTCGCTTCAATATAACGCGGAGCGGCTGCTCCATCTCCGGTACGCACATCGCCCCAGTTACCCTGGGTATCCAATAAAATATCTTTTTGTCCGATGTTAACAATCGCCTCTCCTATGGCCGCATCACCATGGGGGTGAAATTGCATCGTATTACCGATCACATTCGCCACCTTATTGAAGCGGCCGTCGTCCATCTCCTTCAGGGAATGCATGATTCGTCGCTGCACGGGCTTGAGTCCGTCTTCAATACGCGGAACAGCCCGCTCCAGGATTACATAGGAGGCATAATCGAGGAACCAGTTCTCATACATGCCATCGATATTGATCGAATGAACAACCGCTCCGCCATCCTGATCATCCGTTGTGGATTCTTTGGCCTTTGATGTATTGGTGACTTTCTTCTTGCTCATGGAGCCTTCTCTATTTTATGCTGATCTCTCTTTCAATTTGATTCAAGTGGTGAAGCAGGTGAACCAGGTAATCCTTTGCCAGGAAGGTCAAACTATGCAACTCCACTCCCGACTTTCCGGTATTACAGTTCTTTTCATAGTTGGCAATGTCCATCGCAACCAATATCCTACACAAATGCTTATTGATTAATATCCAAAGCTGGACCAGGTCGTCCTTCTTATAGTTTTGATAATCCTGAAGAAGAACCCAATCGTTTTGTGAATAGCTAATTCTGGGCGTATCCTCATATTGCCCCCGGACGAAGCGTTGAATATTATTTTGAGCCGAATCGATGAGGTGGCCCACAATTTCCTTAACACTCCATTTTTCAGGAGATTTTTTCAAATTCATTTCCTCCTCGGTCATGGCAGAAATCGTCCAGGCATGGCGCTCAACGGTATTTTCTATTTCCAGTGCGATGTTCTTCATACCTCAACTTCTTCTTCTTCCTGTTTTTCCTCTTTTGCTTCCACTTTGTCAAGCTCCACCCTCAGGTTATCGATAATAAAATCCTGCCGTTTCGGGGTGTTCTTACCCATATAGAATTCAAGGGTTTTCACCAGATGGCTATCCTTGACCAGCAATACGGGTTGCAGCCGGATGTTCTCGCCAATAAACGTCCCAAATTCATCGGGTGAAATTTCACCAAGCCCTTTGAAGCGCGTAATCTCTGGCCTGCTTCCCAATTTTTCAACAGCTTTTTGTTTTTCGTCTTCGCTGTAGCAATAAATAGTTTCCTTTTTATTTCTCACCCGAAATAAAGGGGTGTCTAAAATGTAAACATGTCCTGCCTTCACCAGGTCAGGGAAGAACTGAAGAAAAAAAGTCATTAACAGCAAGCGAATGTGCATCCCATCGACATCCGCGTCGGTTGCGACGATCACTTTATTATAACGCAAACCTTCCAGTCCATCTTCAATATTGAGTGCATGCTGAAGGAGGTTAAACTCCTCGTTTTCATACACTACCTTCTTGGTAAGGCCGTAACAATTCAACGGCTTACCCCGCAAACTAAAAACCGCCTGTGTTTCGACATCCCTGGATTTGGTAATGGACCCGCTGGCTGAATCACCTTCTGTTATGAAAATGACCGATTCTTTGCTGCGCTCCCCTTTCTGCTCATCAAAATGGAAACGGCAGTCGCGGAGTTTTTTATTGTGAAGGTTGGCTTTCTTTGCCCGTTCGTTGGCCAATTTTTTTATACCGGCAATTTCCTTACGTTCGCGTTCAGACTGCAAAATGCGTTTGAGCATGGCATCCGCGACCGATGGATTTTTATTCAAATAGATTTCCAGTTCCTTCGCCACGTAATCACCCACAAAGTTGCGAACCGACTGACCTTCCGGTGCCATGTTCATCGAGCCCAGCTTTGTTTTGGTCTGTGATTCAAACACGGGTTCCTGCACCCTTACGGCAACTGCAGCAATGATGCTGGCGCGAATATCCGATGCATCGAATTCTTTTTTATAGAAATCACGGACACCACGCACAATCCCTTCGCGAAAAGCAGCAAGATGAGTACCCCCTTGTGTTGTATTCTGACCGTTGACAAAGGAATAGTATTCCTCACCGTATTGGTTGCCATGGGTCAGCGCCACTTCAATATCTTCCCCCTTGAAATGAATAATAGGATATCGGATTTCTTCCGGTTCAGACTTTTGTTTGAGCAGATCGAGCAGCCCGTCTTTGCTGTAAAACTTCTTCCCGTTATAATTAATGATGAGGCCGGCGTTCAGAAAAGCATAGTTCCACATCAGGTCATCCAGGTATTCGGGGATGAAGTGATAGTTCTTGAACATGGTGTCATCGGGCTCAAAGGTGATCAGCGTTCCATTGCGATCGTCGGATTTGGCTAGCCGCGCATCGTGGGTAATCATTCCGCGTTTGAACTCGGCGAGCTTTGTTTGCCCTTCACGAAAGGATTGCACTTTAAAATAATTTGAAAGCGCATTGACCGCCTTCGTTCCCACACCGTTTAGTCCCACCGACTTCTGAAAAGCCCCGCTGTCGTACTTGCCCCCGGTATTAATTTTGGAAACGCAATCAATGACCTTGCCCAGGGGTATACCCCTGCCGTAATCCCGGACGATCACGCGCTGATCGGTAATTTTTACATCAATGGTTTTTCCATAACCCATCATGTGCTCGTCGATCGAGTTGTCCAATACCTCCTTCACGAGCACATAAATGCCATCATCTTTGGCTGAACCGTCACCGAGTTTGCCAATATACATTCCCGGTCGGAGCCGGATGTGCTCGCGCCAATCGAGCGACTTAATAGACGAATCGTTGTATTCCGTTAGTTCCTTTGCCATCGTGGTTGAGCCTTCAGCTGTTCACCTTTGTTTGCAGTCAAAAAAATATGTCCACAAAGAAATGAAAGTTTAAAAAATATTGCCAACGTCTAATAAAGCTAATTTTCGCGGGATCACAAGCAGTTAAACCGATTCATCAACTACAAATATCTTTAAAGTGGGTGGGGCTAATCAGTTGATTTTCAATGATCCAATGATAATGATTCAAACCGCTTCTTTACTCAAAAACTTTTTGAAAATAGCGTAAACCGGCCAGGCGACTGCCCAAAGTGCGAACAGGGCTACACTTCCATAAATGACGTTTCCGATGCGGTTGTAATCAAAGTTTTCTCCGCTGTTGATGAGATTGATGAAATTCAATACAATGACAAAAAAGAAATGGAGGCAAATAAACAGTCCATAAAACCAGGTGAGAAAATCCTCTTTATTGTACAATCGCCTTACGGTAAGCACCAATGCGGTGAATAGTGTGATGGCTGCCAGGAGGATGTAAAAAAGCCCTTCACGTGAAATCATGACCCTTGATCCCGCCCGATAGTTATCGGGATCGCGGATTAACACTTCTTCTGGCAACGAGGCATAAACATAGAGAAACACGAGGAGCCAGCTCAAAAGCGAAAGAAACCAAACTGCTTTGAATATCTTTAAAACCATGTCGTTAACTTAGGACCGCAAAATAAGCCAATAATTCAAGTTGCACCTCGATCCGATTATTCTTTCCATTCCCATTTTTTTTATCCTGATCGGAATCGAGCTGGTCGTGGAGCGGTTTTCCCACCAAAAACTCTATCGCATGGCAGACGCTATCGCCAATTTGAGCTGTGGTATCACATCCCAACTTTCCGGACTTTTTATGCGTGTTTTTGCAATTGGAATTTATGAAGCGGTTTATTCCAATTTGGCGCTGTTTAAAATGGACAGGAATTGGATTTACTGGCTGGCTCTTTTCATTTTGGTTGACCTCTCCTACTATTGGGCGCATAGAATGAGTCATGAGATCAACCTGTTTTGGGGAGGGCACGTAGTTCATCATCAAAGCGAAGACTATAACCTGTCGGTGGCGTTGCGCCAAAGTTCTTTTCAAGTCGTGTGGACGTTTGGCTTTAGTTTGCCGCTGGCCGTGGTGGGATTTGATACGCTGGACTTCGCGCTGATGTCTTCGATCAATACACTCTATCAGTTCTGGATTCATACCGAGGCCATCAACAAAATGGGGTGGTTTGAATATGTTTTCAATACCCCCTCTCATCACCGGGTTCACCATGGTCGCAATCCAAAATACATCGATAAGAACCATGCTGGAACCCTCATTATCTGGGACAAACTTTTTGGCACCTTTCAGCATGAAGAAGAACGCCCCACTTATGGAATCACCAGGCCGATCCGGAGCTGGAATCCAGTATGGGCTAATTTCAATCATTATGCTTCTATGGCAGAGGATCTACAACATATTGTAACCTGGCGTGATAAAATCAGATTTCTTTTCAAAAAACCAGGATGGCTTCCTGATTATCTTGGAGGTTATAAGGCTGCTCCACCGGTAGATCGATTGTCCTATCAGAAATATGAAACACCGGCTCCCGTTCAATTGAATTATTATGTCCTGTTTCAATACATCATCTGTCTGGTCTGCACCTCATTTTTTCTTTTCAAGCAAGGTTCCTTTACGATGCCCGAAAAATTACTAGCAGCTTCACTCCTTTCACTCTGGGTAGTCAACAGTGGAGTC
>JAYVXP010000248.1:0-3517 GCA_043785125.1 Bacteroidia bacterium | reverse complement strand
ATGGCATAAACCGCTCGCATTCCGAATTTATGAGTTTGTGAAGGTACGCTTTTCTGCAACCAGGCGCCACAAAATAACTTGTCCGTCCTGCAACCTCCAGGATTTAGCTCGCGTCTATATACATAATTCACTTATGTATTAATCTGTTATGCATTCACCCGAATTACTGAAAGGCACCTTGCAGACTATTCTGTTAAAAGTGCTGAAGGACCATGGCAAGATGTATGGTTATGAAATTACGCAGCGGGTTAAGGAGCTGTCCGGAAGCAGACTTATGCTTACGGAAGGCGCACTCTATCCAACCTTGCATAAACTCGAAGCAGAAGGCCTCCTAAAAACTGAAACGATCATGATGGGCAAACGCGTCCGCAAGTACTATGCGTTGACCTCGGAGGGGCGGTCACTTGCAAAAGACAGGGTGGCAGAATTCGTGGATTTCATTAAAACGATGGGCTCCGTTTTGCAAGTCGAAATAAGCTTCTAGTTCTCTGCTGGACATGTTATGAAACTCAAGGCAGAACATATTCATTACATCATTAAAGACCTGAACCGTCGTGGCATTGTTGCCGAAGGGTTTCAAGATGAATTGATCGATCATTTCTGTTCCTCTGTTGAAAAGGAAATAGACTCGGGAAAGAAATTCGTCGAAGCCTATCAGGAGGCGTTGATGTCATTTGGATATAGTCGCGGTTTGCGGGAAGCACAAAAGGAAGTTTTGAAGGTTGGAAATCAAAAGCCCACGCTTATGTTAAAAAACTATTGGATCATTGCCGTCCGCAATTTGCGTAAGCACAGTTTCTACTCGGCCATTAACATTGGCGGGCTGGCCGTGGGAATTGCTGCGTGCTTGCTGATCGTGCTCTTTATCAAGGATGAGTTGAGTTATGATTCCTTCAATGAAAAGGCTGACAGGATCTTTCGGGTGAACAATGAGATAAGGTTTGGCGGCAACCATGTTTTTCTTGCGGGAAGCTCCGCGCCCACGGCTAACGCGCTTCAGCAGGAATATCCTGAGATAGAAGCTACGGTTCGGTTTCGCAGTTATGGATCGTATCTCGTGAAGACTGCAGAGGGCGAGGAGAACGGCAAAGAAAAAAATGCAATCTGGGCCGATAGCACTTTTTTTAAGGTGTTTTCCGTGCCTGTACTTAAAGGAAATGCAACTACGGCCCTGAAAGAACCTGGTGGCGTGGCCATCAGCCGACGTGTTGCAGAGAAATATTTTCCCGGAGCGGATCCGATAGGAAAGAGTTTGATACTGGATAACGTGCGCCATGCACATATTACAGCCGTCTATGAAAACATACCGGCCGCCTCGCACTTTCATTTTGATATCCTGATCTCCATGATGGGTGATTGGCCTGTAGCACGAGAAGCCCGCTCCACTGTTTTTCTCAATGAAAATTTTAACACATACCTGCTTCTCAAGAAAGATGCGGATGCACATTTATTGGAATCCAAACTTCCGGGCTTTTTGAAGAAATATGTTGCGCCGCAAATCGCAGGGACGTTAGGGGGAGATTTTACGATGGAGAAATTCCAATCCGACGACAACAAGTACGAAACAACCTTGATGCCTCTGCCCGATATTCACCTCTACTCGGATTCAATCGGTGAGTTTGAAGCCAACGGAAGCATCGTCTATATCCATCTCTTCGCCACGATTGGCTTTTTTATACTTGGTGTTGCCTCCATCAACTTCATGAACTTGTCTACCGCTCGTTCCGGCAATCGGGCCAAAGAAGTAGGCGTGAGAAAAATAATGGGATCCTTGCGTACATATTTGGTAGGTCAGTTTCTTACGGAATCCATCCTGATCACAATTCTGTCTTTTGTTGTCGCCGTGGCGATCGCACGGGTGGCACTGCCAATGTTCAACGATCTCGCTCAAAAAAATCTCCATCTGCCCCTGACCGAGCCTTTGTTCTACCTGATTCTCCTGGCTGCCTCCATTTTGACTGGAATATTGACGGGTATGTATCCATCTTTTTATCTGTCTGCGTTTAAACCTGTCAATGTCTTAAAGGGTCATTCGGAAATAGGGGTGAAAAGCAGTTTTATCCGCAGCGGGCTGGTGATCGTGCAGTTTGTCGTCTCTATTTTCCTGATTGTCGGAGCGATCACGGTAAATCGTCAGTTGAATTACATTCAAAGCAAAAAACTAGGTTTCGAAAAGGAGCAGGTGATCATCATCCACGATTCCTATGCCTTGCGGCCTAACGTTCAATCATTCAAGAATGAAGCACTCCGGATCCCTGGACTTGAAATCGGCACGATCTCAAGCAGCTTGCCCGTGAGCGGCGAGGGAGGAAGGAATATGGAAGCGTACTGGAGGGCAGGTCAGAAGCCGACTGCCGATAACATGGTCAACATTCAGCGATGGGGCGTCGATTACGATTACCTAAAAACGTTTGGAATGACGATCAAGAAGGGACGGGCCTTTTCAAAGGATTTTTCTTCCGACCTGACGGCCGTGGTGGTTAATGAAGCTGCAGTTTTACAATTGGGTCTCGGGGAAAATCCTATCGGCCAAAGAATAAACATGTTCAAGGAGCAACGCGCGAATGTGGCTCCCGACCCGGATAATCCGATTACGTGCACCGTCATTGGAGTGGTTGAGAACTTTCACTTTAGCTCCTTCAAGGAAAGTATCAAACCCCTTTCTCTGATGATCAATGAAGATAGCGACAACGCTGTCAGTTTTCGCTTCCGGGCAAATCAATCGCAGGAAGCGATTCAATCACTGGAAAAAGTTTGGAAAAAAATTGCGCCTGGTCAACCATTTCAATACTCATTCCTGGACGAAGAGTTTGGAAAGATGTATGACCATGAGCAACGGTTAGGTAAAATATTCTCGGTATATGCGTTGCTGGCCATCGTTATTGCCTGTCTTGGCTTGTTTGCCCTTACCGCGTTCACAGCAGAGCTTCGGACAAAAGAGATTGGTATCCGGAAAGTCCTGGGCGCTTCCGTGAGCAGCATCGTCCTGTTGCTTTCAAAAGATTTTGGGAAACTCATTTTCATTGCATTCTTACTTGCGGTGCCGTTGGCGTGGTTTGGTGTGGATTGGTGGTTGAGAAGTTATGCTTACAAAGCAGAGATCGGTGCTGCCGTTTATCTGCTAGCTGGTACTGTTACATTTTTCATTGCCTGGCTTACCATGAGTTATCAGTCCGTGAAGGCGGCCTCCTCGGATCCCGTTAAATCCTTAAGAAATGAATAAGCCGGTTCCTGGTAAATGAAAACATCGTTGAAACTGACGGACGAACATATTGCTTACATAATCAAGGACCTGAATTCGCGCGGCTTAGTCGTGGAAGGAATTCAGGAAGAATTGATTGATCACGTGTGCAGCGGAGTAGAGGCCGAAATGAACGCCGGTCTTCGCTTCAAGGATGCCTATTACAAAGTGCTTCGCTCTTTTGGCCACAACACCGGACTGCGCGAAACACAAAAACAAATTTTAACGATTGAAAACAAAACAGTAAGACTTATGCTGAAAAATTATATGACGATC
>JAYVXP010000247.1:0-11334 GCA_043785125.1 Bacteroidia bacterium | reverse complement strand
TATTGTCATACCAACCCTGTGTAATACCGCCGCTTGCTCCTGAAAGAAAATCAACTGTCTTGTTACTCAATGAGAGATTGATCAATGACCAGGTTGCTCCTGCGTCATCAGACATGAATAAGTCTGAATTATTTCCTGAAAGTGTCCCTTGACATGATGCAAAAATACGGCCTGAACTGACTGGGGATATTGCGATCTCCACCCGACCGTTTGGATTCATGCCAATATTGGATGTTTTCCAGGATTGACCTCCATCCACTGACTTTAGGACTCCGGTATGATATTCACCTGCATATTGGATGTTGAAATTACCAGGCGTAGCATCAATGTCCTGAACGGGATAAATTCCGGTAAAAGTTTGGGTCCAGTTTGATCCGCCATCAACAGACCGGTAGATTCCAATGGTTGAAACAACGACTATTGTATTTTCGGTTGCAGGGTCAACGATTAACCGATTAATGTTTCCGAAATCGATGGTTGCTGTTAGTAGCGACCAATCTTGTCCCCGGTTAATTGATTTGAATACACCATGACCATTGATGCCGTCAATGTTTCCAAATCCTTCCCCAGTTCCAGCATAAATGACATTATGGTTTGATTCCGCCATAACCAGGGTCGTAGTTCCCAGATTAGGGAGGGTGGAGGTTAGCCACGTCCAGGAATTTCCTCCATCGGTTGTTCTCCAGATGCCCCCGCTGGCCGAGCCGGCATACCAGGTTTTGTGTGTTGCGTCATCCGGATCGACCAAGAGGGCGCGTGTGCGGCCCGGGACGTTTCCAGGTCCACGTTCTTTCCATTCGATTACCCCATCATTGGATTGAATTCGTCCTCCCTTAGCAGAGGCTTTTCTTCGTGATGACTGGAACCGTGCTTTTTGATGTTCCATGAACTGGTAACTGGGCGCATAGCCGGATTGAGTGTCCCCGTCTTTGATTTTTATATGACTGAGGTATTCCTGAAATTTAGCCGGTTCATCAAACCGTTCGTCTTCCTCACCGCGTTCAATTTCTTTGAGGACTTCTTCCTTTTGGTGGAATTTCCTTTGCATGGAAAAAAAAACGCCTAGAAAAAAAATCAGGGTGAGCGTAGTTATTTTTTTCATGGTAATGACGTAGGACTAAATTTAAGCTAGCAACTTACTATGTTTTTTGCTTCTTTTTTCGTGCAGCCGGAAAAAGAACATTGTTTAGAATAAGTCGGTACCCCGGAGAATTGGGATGGAGATTTAAATCGGTCGGCTCTTCCCCTACAGTATGTTGATAATCCTCTGGGTCGTGGCCTCCATAAAAGGTCCAGAAGCCTTTGCCGAAAACACCGTGCAAGTATTTGGCTTCGTTGATTTCTTTGTTCTCCCCCATGACGACCACCTCCGGTTTGATCAACCGCTTTTTAAATCCCGTAGTTTGTCCATAGAAACCCTTGATAACGTGCGTGTGATTTTGTGTCAACATGGTTGGAATGGGGTCCCATTTTGCGGAGAATTCGAACACAGAAAAGTAGTCATTGTCCTGACGGAGCCCGCGCTCGGGAGCGTTATTGTCAATATCTGAAAATTCATATTGATATGGGTCTCTTGAAATATGGAAATTGGTAAACGCAAAAGTGTTTTCATAATTAAGTTTTTCCTGGGCTTGGGAATCTGCCGGATCGCCATCGTACATTCGATCGCAAATATCAACACCGTCTGCCGCCAGGGCAATGTCGTAGGAGTCTGTGGCAGAACACATCGCAAAAAGAAAACCACCCCCTGCTACAAACTCTTTAATGTGTTTGGCGACCGCTAGTTTTAATTGTGAGACTTTGTTAAATCCATACTTCCTGGAAATGCCTTCAGCCTCTTTTTGTTGATCGAGGTACCATGGCATGTGCTGATACATCCCAAAGAATTTGCCGTATTGTCCGGTAAAATCCTCATGGTGAAGATGGAGCCAATCGTATTTTGGTAGTTTGCCATCCATGACTTCGTCATCAAAGATTACATCGTAAGGGATCTCTGCATAGGTAAGCACGAGGGTGACGGCATCGTCCCACGGTTGCTTGGATTTGGGAGAATAAACAGCGATGCGTGGAATTTTTTCCAGTTTCATGATATCATAATTCAATGCCGGGCTTGCGATTTCACTGATTATTGAATTGGCTTCAGCGCTGGAAATGATTTCAAAACTTACTCCCCGGATAACCAGTTCATTTTGAATCCGCGGTTGGTATTTACACATAAAACTGCCACCGCGATAGTTTAAGAGCCAATCTACCTCGATCTCACCCTTGATTATCCAATAGGCTATCCCATATGCCTTCAGGTGATTGACCTGTTTTGTGTCCATCGGGATGAAAATATAATTGGCCTCTGCAACCCGCAATAGCCCCAAAAAACAGAACAAAAACAGAATTCGCATCGTTAGATTTGTTTTAACCAACAAGGGTGTAACAAAATAGTAGAAATAAAAGTCTCACGATAACGGTACATCGCTAATTTTGCCGTGTTATCATTCGTTTATCAACAATCAGACCTGTAAAGATAGCAGATGAATTTAATCGAAAATATCAAAGAGGGACTTCGGTCTGTACAGGCGAATTTACTACGTTCTGTGCTTACAGCCCTCATTGTGGCCATCGGAATTATGGCTTTGGTGGGTATTCTTACCGCAATTGACGGTATAGAATACTCGGTTTCTGAGAGTCTTTCATCTCTTGGAGTTAATACTTTTGATGTTTATACCAGAAAGAATCGCGGCGGCCGGCAAGGTGGAATTAAAGAAAAAGCATATTCAACCCTCCAGCTAAAGGAAGCACAACAGTTTGTCAATCGTTATTCCTTCCCTGCCAGCATAAGTTTATCGGCCACCCTCACGGGTATCGCCGAGGTGAGGCATCTCTCAAAAAAAACAAACCCCAATGTTGTGGCCATGGGTGTGAATGGAGAATATGCGGGAATCAAAGGGCTGAATATTGAAAAGGGCAGAAATTTTTCTTCCATTGAAATTCAATACGGTTCCAAGGTGGCAGTTGTGGGAAAGAAAGTGATTGATGCCATTTTTGATGAGAAAGACAACCCGATCGGATCGGAAATTTCACTTAAGGGAATGCAGTTCAGGGTGATCGGCGTGTTAAAAGAAAAAGGAGAGTTGTCGGAAGATAATTATGACAACATGGTGCAGATTCCCATCCTTGTTGCCAACCAATTGGCTTCAGGCCGTGGTTTGGATTATACCTTGACGATTGGTGTAAACGATCCGACACAAGTGGAGTTGGCGATGGGAGAGGCCACGGGGCTGATGCGCAATATTCGTCATGATCAAGTGGGCCAGCAAAATTCATTTGAAATCGAAAAAAGTGAAACCTTGGCTGAAAATTTGGCGAGCATTACCAGCGGCCTTCGCTTTGGTGGATTTGGCGTTGGCTTCATCACACTATTGGGCGCCTCCATTGCATTGATGAATATCATGTTGGTATCCGTTACCGAACGGACCCGCGAAGTGGGTGTACGCAAAGCGCTGGGTGCAACTCCTTTACGTATTCGACAGCAGTTTGTGATTGAGGCGATTGTTGTTTGCTTGCTGGGTGGGATTGTTGGGATCATTATGGGGATCGGCATCGGCAATCTCATCTCACGGCTGATGAACATTGATGCCTTTATTATTCCCTGGCTGTGGATGTTTGTGGGACTGGTCGTTTGCGTGGCAGTAGGTTTAATTTCAGGATACTATCCAGCATATAAAGCATCCAAGCTTGATCCGATTGAGTCGTTGAGATTTGAGTGATCAGAGTGTGGTTTACCTCTTTTGCAGACCTTTTGGTAAGCATATCTTTTTTTGATCGTCGTAATTTAAGGGAGGGGAGGTGTGAGTTCATCCCCTCCATCCTTGTCTTTATTTACCTTTCCTGATTAAATTTGATGTTCTGTTATTATGATTAGATGCAATTTCAAGCTTCTTCAAATCATCTGTCTACTTGTTCTTTTTTTTGATTCTTGCAAGATCAATGATATTCAGACTATACCAAAATTTCCTGATTGTGGATCAAATTTAGTATCAGGTTATACGGATAAGACTTCTTATTTTCCTGGGGATGAAATTGAAGTATTTCTTCAGTCCACCACAGGCCTGGAATGTGGACTTGGTTTCTTTGACATAAATGGCTCCCAGGTTTTCAGAACTAATATTCCCCTTTTCACTCAAGCTATTTCATCAAATGAACCATCAAAAAATGGATACAATTTCAAGCTGAATGCCAGAATAAAGTTGCCAATTAGTTTGGCAAGTGGTATCTATTCCATCGAAAATCAAATCCAATTTGTTGTAAAATCGTTAGGACCAGCGGATGTAACAATTGTTTATCCTGAGAACACGCTCAATGCGTACAATAACAGTGGCGGGAAGAGTCTATACTCCTTCAACTCTACGAATCGGATTCCCTCGCCTTTTGTTTCATTCCTTCGGCCAATGAATAGTCCGGATCAGCGAGGATACTGTGATGAATGCGTGAAATGGTTTCCCCGGTTAGCCGGTATTCAGATTAAGTACATCACGGATATGGATTTGGAAGACTATTTTTCAATTAAGAGTAAGATTTTGGTAATAATAGGGCACAGTGAATACTGGACAAGGAAAGCACGAAATAATTTTGATCAACACATAAATGAAGGGGGGCATGCTGTTATTCTTTCAGGCAATACGATGTGGTGGCAGGTGCGCTATTCCGCAATTAAAGATGCCCTCATCTGTTACAAGAATGCTCGGCTTGATCCGGAATCTGATCCATCTCTGAAAACGATCTTGTGGGTAGACACAACCTTACATTATTCTATTCTGTCAAGTATCGGAGCAGACTTCGATCATGGAGGATACGGTCTGAAGAATGATAATGGCTGGGATGGTTTCAAGATCTATAATCCTTCTTCTCCGCTCCTGGAGGGTTTGGCCTTTCAAAAAGGAAACATTCTCAGCCTACCTACGGGCGAATATGATGGTGCACCTATCAAAGGCCTGGATGTTGATGGATTTCCTGTACTTGACAATGATAAATTGAAATTTGAAAAATTTGAGTTGATCGGCTTTGACCGAGGCAGTCGTGGAGGGAGTGAGACTTTTGCCACGTTCATTATATTTCAGAAGACAAAAACCTCCGGTATCATAATCAATACCGGAAGCAATAGCTGGTGTTCAACTTCTGGAATTGGAAGCGAAAAATCCGGCGAAAAAATTAGAAAGATTACGCAAAATGCAATTGTTAAGCTTCTCGGAGCAGCGAATTTGTTCTCGAAATGATATAGGAGCAGCCCCATTGATCATTTTGGCAGACCAGCAAAGTATGCCGAATTGGACTCCATAATTCATTACCAAGGTCTGTATTTTTCATTTAATTAGGATATAGTTCTTGAACTCACCAATGTGCCATCCTGTCTTCCGATATATGAAATCCAAAAATCTTCTCCTGATGTTTTCTTTGGGGGCTTTCGTTGGGTCGAAATTAAAAGTCCAATTTTGATCCTTAATTCTTTTCCCCATCACCGAGGGATGTGAACCTTCAAATCTTTTTAAAGACTCAATATCGGAATAATCGAAAATATCTACTTTGTCAAACTTCTTTTTTACGAGTTCATCGTCAAGCCATAGATTGCCAAATGATTTCCTCTTTTCTAATTGTTCCTTGGGATTTTTTACCCAGCCATAGTGATAGATAGTTGCTGGGATATATTTGCAATGTAATTTTACTCCGCTTTTTTTTCTGAAACTCATTGCATCCTTATAAGACACAATTGCAGGGTCTTTTCTAATGACTCGTATTTCTCTTTTATGCCAATGCCTGGAGTCAGTAATAAAATCATAGGTACCATAAAAATTAATATGTTCAAATACAAGCCCCTCTACAAACTTGTCATTTTTATAACGCACCATTGCCTCTTGTATGGCTGTTAGGTCATTCTCGTGAAACACTTCATCCCCTTGAATATAAAAACACCAATCTGCATCGTCATCAATAGCAGCGTATGCTTTGTTTGTCTCATCCGCCAGAAATCTTCCTCCTTTACGTAGGCTTTCGTTCCAAATGGTTTCGATAATCCTTATTTTGGGAGAGTTCATTGCTTTGATTAACTGTAATGTATCATCATCCGACTTGCCAACAGCAATGACAAATTCATCGCAGATGGGAAGAATTGATGTAATCGCTTCGACTATTGGAAAATCATACAACAAGGCATTTTTAATAAAACTAAATCCGACGACTTTCATATATCACATTTTTTAGAACAATAAATATTTTTTTGTCAGATAGTAACCGCTCGCCTTTATTTTGAATCCGATTATGGTGGTTCTTTTGGAAATCTCAATTCGCCTAATTTGATATAAATCCTCTGCGAATTCTACACTTCCTTTTTTTGTTGCAATTCCATATTTAAACCCGGCCTTTTCAACGAGTTGTTTTGTTGATTCATCCATCGCACCGAAGGGATAGGCAAATGAGATTACTTCTTTATGGAGTATTTTTTCGATATCATTTTTGCAGCCGGCTATCTCAGTCTCCCGGGCTGTTCCTGTAATCCCAATAAGGGAGCGGTGAGTTTGGGTATGCCCTCCAAACTCTATTCCATAGTCATCCATTTCCAGTAACTGGTCAGGTGATAATAATTGTTTAAGGGGTTCACCCTCTGCCACCCCCCATTTGTTATATTGCAATTTTGTAACCAAAAAAATTACAGCCTTGAACCCATATTGTTTTAATATTGGGAAGGCTAAATAGTAATTGTCCTCATATCCATCATCGAAGGTTATTATTACCTTCTTATGAAAGTCCGTCGGATAATCAGCATTAATGTCACGAAATGTTAATGTGGTGTAATTGTTCTCTTTTAGATATTTTAGTTGTTTTTGGAAATCCTTTACGGTTACGTAAATATTATGGTTTCCCATGTCCTCTTTACTTTTCACAATACTATGATACATCAGTATTGGAAGTTTATATTTTGAATTAATGGGCTTTTGTTTATTCATTGAAAGTCAGCGCGTTTCTGGTTTGACTACTTTATTTGTTTTGCTTAGGGAAATGCACAGCAAATTGTCCATGGGGTTCAACAATCTCCGTACTGAGTTGTTTAATAATACAAAGTGATTCTGTAAACAATCTGAATTCTGGCGCGAATAATACAGATAGGTGTATCCATTACGGTGTAGGCTGGAAATAGGTGCGCAAGGTACTGGAATAGTATTGCAATAATAGTTTTAAAAACCAAAAATATTCCTAACGCGGCTATAAACGCATAAAAAAAATCTACTGCGGAGAGAGTGGGATTCGAACCCACGGTGCAGTTGCCTGCACAACGGTTTTCGAGACCGTCCCATTCGACCGCTCTGGCATCTCTCCTTGGTCTGTAATCAGTATTCAGTAATGTAATCAGTCAGCAAATGAACAAATTGAAGGCCATGGAGTGTGAAGAAATGCGCGACGCGAATATCCACCCGAGGAGCGATACTGTTGGCATATTTGAAAAATGGTTTCTGGCTTCATTTTTTGTATTTAATTGCTCAAAATTAATATTCTAAGTTAATCTTACCTTGTCCTGTTCAGATTAATTTGGGATCCATTCCCATCCTAAGCCAATATCTTTAAACAAATAAGGCAGGAGAGACTAACAACTGTTACAAACTCTGTAATGCTTACGTTCTCTTATTTATTTCTACTTTTGTAAAAGTCCAACTTTCTGTGCTTCGAATTAATTTTATCGCCTTATTGTTATCGCTAACTACCGGTATGTTTGCGCAACATCTTGAGTCTAGAAAACCGATTACCTATTTGGCCCTGGGGGATTCCTATACCATCGGCGAAAGCGTAACAGAAGCAGAACGCTGGCCAAATCAATTAGCCGAATCGCTTCGCAAGAAAGGGTATGAAGTGGCTAAGCCTGCCATCATTGCCACCACAGGCTGGCGCACGGATAATTTAAGAAACGCCATTAATATTGCCCGGCTAAAGGATACTTACTCTTTGGTTTCGTTGCTGATAGGTGTTAACAATCAGTTTCAAGGCAAGCCTGCCGGGCAGTATGCGATAGAATTTGAGGACTTGCTAAGGACCTGCATTGAATTGGCCGGACAGAAGAAAGAGAATGTGTTGGTGGTCTCCATTCCAGATTATGGCTACACCCCATATGGAATGAGCAGGCAATCTGACATATCGGATGCACTAGATCAATTCAACGCCATCAACAAAAAAATTTCAAAAAAACAGGGAATCCGTTATATTGACATCACTGATATTTCACGCAAAGGACTTGACCAACCAGACCTGGTGGCTTCGGATGGATTGCACCCCAGTGGTAAGATGTACGCACTTTGGGTGGAGCGCATCGTAAAGGAAATTGTTCATTAATTACCGGATCAATTCCTCAAAAAACGGAAGGAGGTGCTGTGCTACAATTTTATGGCCTTCCACATTGGGATGTATCCCGTCTGCCTGATTTAATTTTTCAATCCCCGCCACATTCTGAAGAAGAAATGGAATCAGGATTGCACCATTCTTTTTAGCGAGATTCGGATAGATAGCCTTGAATTCTTCGGTGTAGATTTTACCCATATTGGGTGGCACCATCATACCGGCGAGCACAATTCTGGCTTTGGGATATTTCACTTTCACTTTATCGAGTATGGATTGCAAATTCTTTCTTGTCTGATCTAAAGGAAGTCCACGCAAAGCATCATTGGCACCAAGCTCTAAAACAAAGATATCAATTGGTTGGCGCAACAACCAATTAATCCGATTAAGCCCTCCGGCAGAGGTTTCACCGCTCAACCCTGCGTTTATGATTTTCGTCCGCCTTTCTTTCCTGTTCAATCCCTTTTCAATCAGGTTCGGAAAGGCCTCTTCGGTCGAAAGTCCGTAACCGGCGGTAAGACTATCCCCAAAGAACAGAATTGTCTTGGGGGCCACGGCTGTTTGAAATAACGACACCATTACAATAAAAAGCGCTTTTTTTCCGACCATCATCGTAGTAAGTTGCTGTCCTTAAACACACTCAACTTCAGTCTGAGTGGACGCCGCTCGTGAAGCAATGGCTAAAGGGAACAATTTTACGTTATTAAAACTTTATTTCAACGTACGCAAATATAGTAGTATGCCTGATATCGTCCTGGAGGCTCAAAGCCTTACTAAAATCTATTCTTCAGCTGACAAAGACCTGACCGTACTCGACCAGGTATCCTTCAGCGCTGTGCAGGGAACCAGCCTGTCCATTATTGGCCCGTCTGGAAGCGGAAAAACAACCTTGCTCGGGCTATGCGCTGGATTGGATGTGCCAACTAGTGGAACCATCTCCCTGATGGGCTTTAAACTCAATGCCATGGATGAGGACGACCGGGCCTATGTACGAAACCAGTTTGTTGGTTTCGTTTTTCAGAATTTTCAATTGTTATCAACGCTCACTGCCCTGGAAAATGTAATGGTACCGCTTGAATTAAGGGGCGAAAGGAATGTGACACCAAAAGCCAAGGATCTGTTGGCGAGGGTTGGTCTTGCAGGTAGGTTGCACCATTACCCTTCACAGCTATCAGGGGGTGAGCAGCAGCGAGTTGCCATGGCGAGGGCTTTTATAGCTTCACCTAAAATCCTATTCGCTGATGAACCTACCGGTAATCTCGATGAAGAAAATGCGAGCCTGATTGTCGAACTTCTATTTGGAATGAACCGGGAAGAGAAAACAACGCTGGTACTCGTTACCCACAACCTGGAGCTGGCACAAAAGACAGAACGCATACTGCAAATGAAAGGCGGCAGGTTGGTCAATGAAAGAATCATCATTCCGGCATGATTGAATACACGATAAAGATCAAAAGAAAGACCCGCTCGATTTTCACCGATGGTTGGGTGTGGCGGATGGCCTGGCGCGATGCACGGCATAATTTTTCACGGCTTTTTCTTTTTACCGCTTCGCTGGTCACCGGCATTGCCGCTGTGGTGGCCATCGGCTCTTTGAATTACTCCCTTCAGAATGATCTTGATCGCAACGCCAAGGAATTACTGGGTGCCGACATCGTCATTAACAGCAATAAAAAAATTGCACCTGAATTTGTTCTGACACTGGATTCAGTGACAATGAAAACAGAATCTGCCCGTGATGCGGACATGGCTTCGATGGTCATGTTTATGAACACGAAGCAGTCACGCCTCATAAAATTAACTGCACTCGTTGGGAATTTTCCTTTTTATGGAAAGATGGAAACAAAACCTGTTCAAGCTTACTCCCTGATGAAGACAGGGCATTACGCACTGTTGGACGAAGCCCTGGCAACGCAATTTGAAGTCAGCACCAATGATTCCATTAAAATCGGAAACACGGTTCTAAAAGTAGCCGGAGTAGTGACTAAAATTCCGGGAAGTGGAGCGTTTACATCCACCATGGCTCCAGCGGTTTATATTTCGATGGGCGCTTTGGATTCTACGCGGTTGGTGCAATTTGGAAGCCGGGTTAATTACAGTTTATACCTGAAAACCAACTCTGACGGACAGACTTCTGAAATTGTTAAGAAAATTGAAACGGTAAGAAAGAAATTTGGTGTTTCCTATGAAACCGTTGAGGGCCGGAAACGTGGCCTGGGTCAGGGATTTCAGTCGGTATACCGCTTTTTTGCGATGCTGGCATTTGTGGCCTTGATCCTTGGTTGTATTGGGGTAGCGAGTTCTGTCCATATTTATGCAAGGGAGAAGCGCGATGAAGTTGCTGTCCTGCGGTGTGTTGGTTCTACGGGTTGGCAGGCATTCAATATTTACTTCATCCAGGTATTTGCACTCGGTTTATTGGGAAGTTTGATTGGTGCCATCTTAGGGATGGGCATCCAGCAAATTGTGCCCATGGTTTTTAAGGATTTTGTGCCCGTCGAACTGAAAATGGGAATTTCATGGCACGCCGTGCTGGAGGGACTTGTGCTGGGGGCCGTCGTGTCATTACTCTTTACGATTCTTCCACTGGTGTCAGTACGGTTTGTTCCGCCACTTACCGTGCTTCGGGCAGACTTTAATCCTGGCCGGATTTTCTCCAAGACAAAATGGGCAATCATTATCCTGATCATTTTGTTTCCAATCGGCGCGGCGGCCTATCAAACAAAAAGCCTTTTGATTGGCGCTTTCTTTTCTCTTGGACTCGCCGTTGCCCTGGTTTGTCTTGCCTTGGTGGCGATCGGACTTCTGTTTTTGGTGAAGCGTTACTTTCCGAAAAACGCAAGCTTTATCTTTCGCCACGCCCTGTCCAACCTTTTCCGGCCCAACAATCAGACCCGTGTACTAATGGTGTCGATCGGCCTGGGTGCTTTTATTATTGCGACCCTCAACATTACGCAAAGCAGT
>JAYVXP010000246.1:0-11376 GCA_043785125.1 Bacteroidia bacterium | reverse complement strand
GAATGATCTGTTGAAAAATTCCGCCCATATTGTAAAACTCGTAAAACAATAAACCAGCGAAAGCAACCATCGCGGCCAGCGTGGAAATCAGATCGAGGTAGCGAATGGCAGCAAATGAAAACACGAGCAGGGAAACAACGATCATGAGATGCGGATTGAAATCAGTGAGGTTACCCAATCCCGCAAGGGTGTAGCCACAGGCATGATACAATAGGGCTTCTGTGACGCCGGATTTGTAGTGGTGGCTTCCTTCGATAAATACCTTTTTCATAAAAAAAAAGGAGCCGACACCATAGGCTACACTGGCAACAGAAAGACCCACCTCACCGATGTCATTCAGAAAAACTAAAAACAAACCCGTGACACCCGACAGGGCAATGAGTGTGGCAATAAAAAGTACCATCCGGATAATGAAGTTGGGATGGTAGAACGGGCTTTTGTAAGAATCACTAATGGCACTTGATTGTGCTTTGGTAATCCAATCCTGTTTCCGCCATCGTTTCGCCTCCTTGACGAGGGTCAGCGTGTTTAGTCCTTCTTCGTTGTATGCGCTTCTCATGATTTACGGCTGAAATAATTTTTGTAATGAATGATGAAATACACAAAGCCACCAGCGGAAGCAATCGAATAAAGAAACCAGATCTCAAAAACCTCTCTAAAAAGAGTGACTGCCAAAAAATAGGTTGTGCCAATGTAAGCCGCAATAAATGCATACAGTAAAAATAGAAAAGACTTCTTTTGGCGCGCCATGTAATATGCGAAGAAGCATCCACCATATATCAACAGCAGGAATATTCCCCACCAGCTTCCGATGAACAGTCCGGTAATGGCCCCGACAAAAAAGATCAGACTGGCGAAATTGAGGTAGGTAAAAGTAAAGTGTTTCTTTATTGACTTAAGGTCCAGCAACATCGCCAACGCCGCCACGACGGTGCCAAAGACAATGGCAGTAATGTGAAGATGTGTGGAGGCAGAAAAGAAATCACCACTATACCATTTTTGCGGGGATATACTGATGCTCCAAAATGAAGCCAATGCCGTAATCGCCAGGGATAGAACCCCAAGATGATCAAAGCGATAGGCGACATAAAAGAAGAACGTAGAAGTGACCAGGGTGGTCAGTCCCAGGTTTTCATCCAGGATTCCAAATTGAAATTGTAAATAACCCAACACAGAAATGAAAAGAAGTGAGCCCAGGAGTGTGACGTAATCAAAGTAAGGCGTCGGGCCTTTCACCGATTCATTAGAGTAGCGCGCGCCTTTCTTGAAGACATAGCCAAAACACAAGGAGGTGAGTGCGATCAACGCGATGATGCTGGCGATGTGACCCAATTCCCCGATATTTTTATAGATGAGTATGCCCATGCCGCTCGTGAAGAGCAATACACCCAGGTAAAGAAGTGAGCGGAGTTCATAGAATACGGAAAATAACTTCCCGGAACGGATCAGCTCGATTTTGTCATACTGATCGTGGGTGATGAATCCCTTCTCAAAAAGTTCACGGTGTGTTTCCTGGGTCATACAAGCGGATTAGCATTGACAGCCTGGTAAATATAGTATGTTGAAGTGTATTTTTGCACCCGGCAAAATGTGCTGAGTATCCAGGAGAATTGGGTAGTTGTTTAGAATTTGGTCTGGCTTCCCGGGGCCGAATTAGTTACAACACAAGACGGGAAACAACCCTTTGATGGCCTGTCCTAATGCGATTTTCCAAGTGACTCGTAGGGAATAGGAATCGGGGCCATAGGAGTAGGCAGTTGTATCCGCGTAATTGCCCAGCTAATTGACTTTAATCAACTCCATCTCAAAAACCAGCGCTGCAAAGGGAGGAATCTGACCCCCGGCTCCGCGCTCACCATAAGCGAGTTGATAGGGAATGTACACCATCCACTTGTCACCTTCATGCATGAGCTGCAGTGCTTCCGTCCAGCCGGGGATAACATTGCTGACGCCAAAAGATGCCGGCTTTTCTTTGGTCACCGAGCTATCAAAAACAGTTCCATCAATCAGCTTGCCGGTATAGTGCACCGACACATTATCGTTGGATCCGGGAGCTTTGCCTGTTCCAGTAACAAGAACTTTGTATTGCAATCCACTGGTGGTGACCTTTACACCTTCTTTTGTTTTGTTAGCCTCCAGAAAGGCTATGCCATCCTCTTTGGCTGCATTACTCTTTCGTTCCATCGCTTTTTGCATGTAGGGCTGAACGATCGTCATGCACTCCTGTTCATTCATTTTGAGGGTTTTGTTCAGGAATACATCCTGCATGGCGATGGTCATCGTTTCAACATCCAATGAGTCTCCTCCCTGTTTTTTTACGTTGGTTGCCATTAACACACCTAGTCCGTAGCTGGCCTTTTTGTGTGCATTATCAAAATCCACCTGTTTTGGTTTTTTCAATTGTTCTATTTCGGTTTTTAATGCATTTACCTGTGCCTTCAATTCTTTTTTAGATTGCGCAAAAAGGGCAGTGTTGCATAACAGGGCGAAGCAAATAAGGGATAGTCTCATGGTGTTTTTTGTTGAAATAGGAAGCAAAGAAAAGGAATATTAAAGACAAATGATGATAGAGTTATATCTAAATTGAAATAAGATTACGGTTTTTTTTGATAAAGCTTAAGAATAAGGACGCCATGAGAATCATCCAGTTCGTCACAAAACAAACGTCGCGTTGGCCTTTGTGGAGAATGAACGGATCAACGTATAAAAATATGTTGTCAGCCGGGAGATGTGCATGTTCACTTTTTAGGAACCTCTGTATTGAGTTTTAGCGATCACATCGAAAGAAAGGAGATGTTTTTGAAATTGAGTCGACGGTCTTTGGTAAACGATTGAGAAATCCCTTGTCGGCGACTTGACGGTTATCCATATTAAAAGGAACTTATCCAGCCACCGATCTGCGCGATAAAATTGGGTATGCACGCCGGATTAACAATAATGCAGAAGAGCAACCCAAACAACGAGCCATAGAGGTGAGCATCGTGATTGATATGGTCCTGTGATTTTCTGCCTTGGTAATAGGAATAAGCGATATAGGCAACTCCGAAAATGAAACCGGGTATGCACAAAGCGATGTACAGACAAATTCGCTGAAGTGGCATGAAAATAATAAATGCGAAGATCATTGCAGCAACGCCTCCGGAAGCACCAAGAGAATTATAAGCCGCGTTGTTCTTTTGTTTGAAATAGGTTGGTAAATCAGATACAATGATTGCCAACAAGTACAAAGCCACAAAATAGTAACTGCCCTTGTTTCCAAAAAGGTAATAAAAAACATTTTCCATGGCCGTGCCAAAAAAGTAAAATGAGAACATGTTTACCAGCAGGTGGAAATGGTTGCCGTGTATAAACCCGGAGGTGAGAAAACGGTAGTATTGTTGCTTGTTTTTTATAGCATAGGGGTTCATCATCAAGTTCTGCATGACGCTCTCTTTGCTGAAAGCCACCATGCTGATGAGTACCGTTAGTCCAATGAGGATATTCGTGATGGTCATGGTAGGGTTTTAAAACTGGGCGCGTTAAACCCAAAGGTATGAGTATCCGGGCCAATCGGCGAATTACAAAATAAATGGGGGCTATGGTGGAGGATGCGATATTTGGGAGCCCCTTCAGATATGGACTAGACGAATCCAAACTGAGACACTACCCGATATTTTCGACTTGGGTAAAAACAGCGATGCCGGAGGGTGTCCGGCATCGTCAGGTTGAAATTGGCTTTTTCAGCTTTTTTTCTTGTCCTTCTTAGCATCCTTCTTCTCGTGGTCGTGATGCTTTTCTTTCTGCTCCTTTTTGTCCTTCGGTTTTGGCTTGTCCTGTGCATAGCCGCTTATTGCACCCCCTGCTACCAGTAAGGCCAAAATCACCAGCATTCTACTCATCGTTTTCATTTTGCATTGGTTTTAGTTGATAATGTAAAGATAAACGAAAAGCGTGCCAAAAAGATATTAGGGATATAGCATTTTCCATAACCGGTCTGAATGCACCCGCTAATGAGTATCTTTTATTAATAAGTCATTTCAAACCGCCCATCTATTTTAGCTGGATTCTAAACAGAAGTTTTATTAACTTTTGGTTCTTGGATTTCAATAATTACCCTGATTAAAACTTTTGACTCATGGCAACCTATTCCCTTAACGTCAATGGAAAGCCTTACCCTGTGGAGGCTTCACCTGACACACCACTCCTCTGGGTCCTTCGCGATGAACTCAACCTGGTGGGTACCAAGTATGGTTGCGGAATTGCGCAATGTGATGCCTGCACGGTTCACCTCAATGACGTGGCTGTTCGCTCTTGTTCACTTCCTTTGTCTGTGGTAGGAACCAGGAAAATAACCACGATTGAAGGACTGAGCGAGAAGGGTGATCACCCGTTACAATTGGCGTGGGATGAGGCTGATGTGCCGCAATGTGGCTACTGCCAGGCTGGACAAATCATGACGGCTGCAGCACTGCTCAAGCACAATACCAATCCTAACGACAAAGACATAGACAAGGCGATGGCTGGCAATATCTGCCGCTGCGGAACATATAAACGCATACGCAAGGCAATTCACCTGGCCGCGCAGAAGGGAGGGAAATTATGAGCACCATGACCGTTTCAAGAAGATCTTTTTTAAAGGTCAGCGCCCTGGCCGGCGGTGGGCTGATGCTGGGATTTCACGCTCTGAGCAAATCGCTGGAGAAATCGGTTGCTGAAGATGGTGTGTTTTCACCTAACGCATTTCTGAAAATTGATTCGCACGGCATGGTCACTTTGATGGCGCCCAATCCGGAAGTAGGACAGGGAGTAAAAACCTCACTGCCCATGCTGGTGGCGGAAGAACTCGATGTGAACTGGGAAAATGTTGTCGTTGAACAGGCACCGCTAAACAAAAGTTTTGAACGCCAGGTCGCCGGTGGAAGCGGATCAATCCGCTCAAGCTGGGATTCATTCCGCAAGGCCGGTGCTGCAGCAAGGCAGCTGTTGGTAGAAGCGGCAGCACAAACCTGGGGTGTGTCAATGGGGGACTGTTATACCGAAAACAGTTTTGTAATCCATAAGCCCAGCGGCAAAAAGCTGGGTTATGGTGAACTCGCTGCTATCGCTGCCACGATTTCGTCACTTACCGAAGTCAAACTGAAAGATCCTAAAGATTACAAAATTATTGGCAAACGCATCCGCAATGTCGACACGAAAAATATGGTCACCGGAAAATCACTTTACGGTATCGACACCCGGCGGGAAGGGATGTTTTACACAATGGTGGCCCGACCCACGTTTGGAAAGAAATTAAAATCGGTGGATGACACCGCAGCACGCAATGTGCCCGGAGTTAAAAATGTAGTGCGGTGGGAAAACAAGGTTGCTGTGCTGGCAACATCTACCTGGGCTGCCAAGAAGGGCCGGGATGCCCTGAAGCTGGAATGGGAAGATGATAAGTTGGAGAGTACGGTCGATCATCAGGAAGCATTTAAGAAACTGATCCAACAAAAGCACAAGGCACCCAAGCGCAATGATGGCGATGTAGAGAAGTCTTTGGCCGGATCAAAAAAAATACTGGAAAGCATATTTGAGGCGCCCTTTCTTCCTCACTCTTCTATGGAGCCGATGAATTTCTTCGCCGATGTCCGAGATGGGAAAGCAGAATTATATGGGCCGACTCAAACACCGGCCCGTACCCGTACGGAAGTAGCGCGGGCATTGAACATTTTCGAGGAAAATGTCACAGTGGGTATGTCGCGGCAAGGCGGAGGGTTTGGACGTCGACTGCAAGCCGATTATTCTGTTGAAGCAGCAATGATTTCTTCCATTGCAAAAGCGCCGGTGCAGGTGATCTGGACGCGCGAAGATGATATGCAGGGCGGATTCTATCGTCCTACCGGTATGTATCGCTACCGTGCAGCCATCAGCGAAAAGGGTGAGTTGGATGCGTGGTACCTCATCGCTGCCGCATCAAACCAGCCCAACGCTTCCCGCGAAAATAGTTTTCCTGCAGGCGCAGTACCGAACTTTCGTATTGACAGTCATAATTTTGAATCCAATATTACGATCGGACCGTGGCGCGCGCCCAATCACAACTTCATCGCTTTTGCGGAAGAAACTTTCCTGGATGAAATTGCAACCGAATTGAAAAAAGATGCCGTGTCCTTACGCCTCGAGTTGCTTGACCGTGCAAAGAATAATAAATTTGGAACGGTAGCGTATGATGTGGACAAGTACAAAGCGGTAATCAAAGCTGCTGCCGAGATGGGTGACTGGGGCACGCAGGGTAAAGACGGTGTTTACAAAGGATTCGGAGCGCACTTCTCATTTGGAACGTATGTGGCACAGGTAGCAGATGTGTCAATCGAGAATGGAAAGGTGCGTATTCATAAGATCTATTGTGCTGTCGATTGCGGCCGCGTGATCAACCCCAGTGGAGCCGAGAACCAAATTGAAGGAGGTATTGTGGATGGAATAGGACATGCTTTATTTGGAGAGCTAACCTTTGAAAAAGGGGTCGCTCAGCAAAAGAATTTTAATACTTATAAATTGATCCGCATGCCGGAGGCGCCCATGGACATTGAAGTGAAGTTTATCGACACCGATGCATCACCCCAGGGATTGGGAGAGCCTTGTTTACCACCAGTGATCCCCGCCATCACCAATGCTATTTTCGCAGCAACAGGACAACGGGTGAAACGATTGCCTGTGTCGTTGATGACTTTTTCGTAAGGTTCCGGGAGACAGGGTATTTGATATCATGTTTTGTCGGGAATACCCTTTCAAGACTTCCCTGGAAAACGTGGAAACCCTTTTTTAACTTTATCGAAGGTTTGAACGGGTTTCCAAAATCTTTGATCGGTAAACCTGACTATTCACCATTTCGTTAGTTTTTCAGCCTTCGGTATTTTTAGCGCACATCTTACTTACCTTGATATGCGCAAACAGTTAGCCATTCCGGATGAAGTAGTCATCAGCAAGATTTATTTGATTCGGGGGCAAAAAGTCATGATTGACTGGGACCTTGCCGAACTCTATAAAAGTGGAGACCAAGGTTTTAAACCAGGCGGTCAAAAGAAATCTTCACCGCTTCCCGAACGATTTTATGTTCAGGTTGTCGAAAAAAGAATTTCAAATCTTGAAGTCACAATTTGTGACCTCAAGTTTAGAAAAAGGTATTTTTTTTGCTGCACACCCCATCGACTGATAACTTCTGGGCATTGCATTTACTATTTGATAACTTTGCCAGGTTAGCACTCAATACAGAAAATGAAAAACTTCAAAAAATACTATATCCTGTCCGCCCCGCCCGAAGAAGTGTACATCGCATTGACAAACCCGGCGACGATCCAATTGTGGTCGGGAGAAAAGGCAGAAATGTCAACTGAACCGGGTACCGAGTTCTCGTTGTGGGATGGAAGTATTATAGGAAAGAACCTGGAGTTTGAAACGGGTAAAAAGATTGTACAGCAATGGTACTTCGGTGATCAACCGGAAGAATCTATTGTCACCATCATTCTGCACAATCATCAGCAAGGCACTTCGGTTGAGCTCCGGCACACGAATATACCAGATCCGGATTTTAAGGATATTACAGAAGGTTGGGATGAAAGTTATTTTGGGGCGCTTCAGGACTTTTACCAGGAATGACCCAGGATTTATATGATTATAAGATTTTATGGCAAGGGGTTGGCGCTAATTTCTCTGGAGGATTTCCGTTCTGAAACTTCGTGCTACCAATCACGGCAGCCTTGTAGAATAGTTGCTGTGATGCCATAGCTTTACCACCTTTCCTGATTTATCTCTATCAAAAGTGACCTCTTCACCCAATGTGTCGTCGCTCCGGATTCTTCTGAATGTGTCACCTTGGACATGTTTGAGCAAGATCATGACGTCCTTTGGCGTTTCATGCGGCAAGTTCAACATGACCAACTTACCATACCAGGGAAGAATGATGGTTTCAGAATTCCAGGGCTGATCATTATAATGACCGGCATAATTTTCAAGGTGCAGGCTATCCGACTTAGAATTTATTTCCTTGGAAGCTTTTAATATGATGTTGCGCATTTCGCGGGCATATCCATCGGGGTTAGTACTGCCGGCGTTGATCATGACGACATATGCATATTTTTCCTGTGGATCAAGAACCAAACTTGTTCGATAACCCGGGCAAGAACCTCCATGTCCAACGAGCTTTTTTCCATCCTGCTGGTAAACTGAAAAGCCAAGACCCCAATGCGTCCTCCAATCCGGATCTACCCATTGCACACGCTGCATTTCTTTAAGCGTAGAGGATTTGAGAATTTCCGTTCCGCCGTTGCTGAGAAGTCTGAATTGCCATGATGCAAAACGGGCCAGGTCTTCTACCGTCGATGAAAACCCAGCTGCGGCTTTTATTCCCCGCGCATCAAACAAAGGCACGGCATCGCGACTCCCGTCCCGTTTCAGTGCTCCGTAACCGGTAGCAAATCCGTTACCCCACTGTGCTATGGGTAAATAAGGATGTGTGTCGGCAAGACGCAGGGGTTTTAAAATATTTTCTTCGACGTAGTTATCATAAGGTTTACCGGAAATTTTCTCTATAATTTCGCCCAACAGCGTAAGACCCAGATTGCTGTATTGGAAATAAGTAGAGGAAGGATAAAGAGTCTGTTGTTTTCCCAATTTTTCTGAAACCTGCTGTTGTGTCGGAAAAGGAAAATCAGGCCCGGTCCAATAGGGATAGTCGGATTCACGCGGCAAACCGGAAGAGTGGGTTAACAGGGATCGAATGGTGATCGGGCCACTGTCCTTGAATTGTTGCCTGATCTTAAAGTTGGGGAGGATTGCAGCCACAGAATCATCAAGCCGCAATTTGCCTGCGTCATACAGTTGCATGATCGCCACCGAAGTAAACAATTTTGAAATTGAGCAAATGCTGAAAATGGTTCCGGGCTTGGCGGTCACATTTTTTTTCAGATCGGCCATGCCATAAGCCTTTGTCCAGATTATCTGCTGGTCTTTGACAATGGCGACTGAAAGTCCTGGCAAATGGTCATAATCGCGTTGTGCCTCAAGCCAGGTGTCGATAAGTTTTAACGCATCAGATGATTCATTGGAGGTTGGCTGGGCAATCGCATGGATAGAGAGCAAACCCAGAAAGAAGAAAAGGATAATGGTTTTCATACGTGATAAACTGATTTGATCTTCAAACGTAATCCTTTTTTTATCAAGGTAAAATGAAATCAAGGATGAAAAACAAACGGATTTCCTGACAAACAGATCTTGTTGAATTTCCTAATTTGCAGAAATGACGACGGACTATCCGGTTCTTGAAATACTTTCTGAATTAAAAGAGAAACTTGCTCAAAATAAGGTGGTGATCCTGCAAGCGCCTCCGGGTGCGGGTAAGTCAACCGTCCTGCCATTGAAATTGCTGGACGAACCATGGCTGGCTGGCAGGAAAATGATCATGCTCGAACCGCGACGCCTCGCGGCCCGCTCGGTTGCCAGTAGAATGGCAAGTCTCAGCGAAGAGAATGTGGGGGAAACCATTGGATACCGCATTCGGTTTGATACGCAGGTTACCGACAAGACCCGGATTGAAGTCGTGACAGAAGGAATTTTGACCAGAATGATCCAAAGTGACAATACGCTCGATGGTATCGGTTTGATCATCTTTGATGAATTTCATGAACGAAGTCTTCAGGCTGATCTAGCCCTCGCTCTTTGCCTGCAAGTGCAGCAAGTCTTGCGTGATGACTTGCATATTCTCATCATGTCTGCCACACTTGAAAGTGGTAAACTTTCTGCATTGTTGGAAAACGCTCCTGTTGTTTCCAGCACAGGGCGTCAATTTCCAGTTGAACATCGCTATTATAATTTTGATCCGGATGCCTACATCGCACCAAGAATGGCTCGGGCAATACACAAAGCATTATCTGAAAACAAAGGAGATATTCTTGCCTTTCTCCCCGGTGCGGGGGAGATCACCAAAACAAAGGAATTACTTGACGCGGAGGGAATCGGCGCTGCGATTTGTGTTCTGTTCGGCGACCTGCCGATGAAGAAGCAACAGGAAGCCATTCTCCCGCTGCCGGATGGCGCACGGAAAGTTGTACTGTCCACATCGATAGCGGAAACTTCTTTGACGATAGAAGGAATCACCGTAGTAGTCGACAGTGGTTATTCGCGTGTTCCGCGATTTGATCCGAGGAGTGGACTAACCCGGCTGGAAACGATTCGCGTAACAAAGGATGCTGCGGATCAGCGAGCGGGTAGGGCAGGAAGATTAGGCCCGGGTGTTTGCTATCGCCTTTGGAGTGCGGGGATGAACGCCAGCCTTGTGCAGCACCGGACACCAGAAATTCTGGAAGCTGATTTGGCACCGCTTATTCTTGAATTAAGTCAGTGGGGTGTAAAAGATGAACAGGAACTCACCTGGATGACGCCACCGCCAGCCGGGGCTGTAAATCAGGCCAAGGAATTGTTGACCCAACTGGAAGCCATTGCAGAAAACAAGATTACGGATCGAGGAAAAAAGATGCTTCAACTTCCGACGCATCCGCGGATTGCCCACATGTTGATTGAGGCGCAAACCGACAAGAGAGCCCTGTCACTTGCAACGGACATCGCCGCACTGCTCGAAGAACGCGATCCTTTGCCCAGGGGAGCAGGCGCTGACCTGACGCTGCGATTGGAAGTATTGCGAAAATGGAGAGGAGGCGAAAAAGTAAATGCAGAAAGAAATGCGTTGGAACGCGTCGAACGACTGGCGCAATCGTGGAGAAAGATTTTTAAGATGGCGGTGGACAATACGATTCCCGTTGATGAAGAAGTAGGAAAGTTACTGGCGGCGGCCTACCCGGAGCGAATTGCCCGCCAGGCAGAAAAAGGCAGCGAACGCTATAAACTGGGCAACGGAAGAATAGTTAAACTACCGTCTCATGATCCGTTGATGCGGGAGCCCTGGCTTTCGGTTGCCCATCTCGACGCTGGAAGCGGTGAGGGAAAAATATTTTTAGCGGCTCCGCTTGACGAAAACGACTTACAGCACCTTGCGAATGAAAAGGAAGTCGTGAGCTGGGATGGGGAGCGCGGGATGGTTGTGGGTACTTTGGAAAAGAGAATCGGTAACCTCGTGCTGAAGAGTAAATTATTGCCGGTGATCCCGGAAGGAAAAAGGATAAAAGTCTTGTGTGACGCGGTCAGGGGAGAAGGCTTGAAAACAATAGGCTGGTCAGAAATCCATTCCGAATGGCAGGCACGCATAATGAGTTTGAAGACATGGAGACCTCAGGAGGACTGGCCTGACGTGAGCGATGAAAACCTGTTACGCTCGTTGGAAGATTGGCTGGCGCCGTACTTGCTGCATGCCAGCAAACGGATAGATTTGCAGCGGTTGGAATTGCAAACTATCATTTCCGGAATTATTCC
>JAYVXP010000245.1:0-3569 GCA_043785125.1 Bacteroidia bacterium | reverse complement strand
TGGTTTCAGAAAACAATGATCCAGAGAAGCAGGCATCGGCGATCAGGAACGTATGTTGGGAATTGATGTTATTGATGATCTTCAATATTTCTGAGTTGGAAATATAATCCCCGTTGGAATTCGTGTGCGCCTCCACCGGCACCCAGTATCCCTCGTTGAGCAATTCGTCGAAATGGCCATGGCCGGAATAGTAAATAAGGAGATTGTCCTGTGGGGTTAGCTTTTCAATAAGTCCCCGCAGGCTGTTATAAATATTGCTGCGCGTAGCTTGCTCATCCTTCAGCATGATGATATTGTCAAATTCAAAATTGTATTTGCTGATCAGCGTACTGGCCACATCACTCGCATCCCTGATGGCATTGTTCAACCTGGGCCAGTTTTGGTAATTGTTTATGCCGATTACCATCAAATAGTTTTTCGCATTGGCTGGATTATACTCCTGGCCTGTTAAGTTCTTCCTGTTGATTATAAATTTCTTAAGCGCGATGTTATCATTGATATCCGTTACCTCAATGCTCACCGGGTTGTCGCCCATGGCGAGCGGGAGATTGATAACAAAATTTCCGTTTTCCTTGATCGGCGTATTAACGCCATTCACTTTCAGTTGCCGCACGCCAGACTCGTCAACCACGGAGCCGCGCAAGTCCAGCAAGTCTTTGTAAATGGTCACCCGGTTATTCTGCAGATTGGGCGGATTGCCAACAAAGATCTGAGGCGGGTTTTTATCTTTTACATCTTTAAATAAAAAAACGGGAGTGATGTTTAGGCTAGTAATGTCCCAGGTGTGCACATCATTTGAAAATTCCTCCACCGTGTTGATGCTCTTGCCATCCGGGCTGATATTAATTTTAAAGACGGGGGTTGACGTATTCTGCTTCAGGCTGATGAGCCCCGTTTTCACGTCATAAAATTCAAACGCGTTCCTTTCCAGGCCTGCCGCCATATACTTTCCATCCCCGCTGAATTGGAGACCGTAAATCCATCCCCTTTCCAGGAATTCTTTCTGTAGAGCCCATGTTTCGGTACTCCAAAGCCGCACCACTTTATCGTCCCCGCCGCTGGCCAGCAATTTTGAATCGGGCGAAAAGGCAAGGGTTCTCACCCAGTTTTTGTGGGCAGGAATTTTCTTAATCACCGCGCCATCAGACAAATTATAGACAATTACTTGTAAATCCCCGCCACCGCTGGCAATCCATTTGCCATCCGCACTTACATCCAGGCTGCGCAAAGGTTTTGTATGCTCTTTTTTTGAATATACTCCTTTCAGTGTAGCAAGGTCCCACTTTCGAATCGTCAGATCTTCCGAAGCAGAGACGAGGTACTTGTCTTCATCGGCAAAACGGACTGCAACCACAGCGTCGGTGTGACCTTCCAAAGTAGCAATCAGTTCTCCTGATGGTATTTTCCAAAGTTTGATGGTGTTATCCGCTGAAGCAGTGGCCAGAAGGTCGGCCTTGTTATTGAATCTGAGGTCAACAATGTCGCGTGTGTGGCTATAATTGAATTTCTGTTTTTGCCCGGCGAACATTCCGGAGAATTCTTTGATCCTGGTGTCAGTGCCGGCACTGTACAGCACGATGTCTTTTCCCTGGGCGAGGGCGGTGTACTTATTATCGCCTGATGTGGCAATGGCTGTCACTCCTTTGGCGTGAATACTCAGGCGGAGCATGTCCTGGCTGGTTGTGGCGCTGAACGTCAAAACCAACAGGCCTGTTAAAAGACGTACTGAAGGTTTCATAGACTAGGATTTTAGGATTAGGATTATAGGATTACGGGATTATGGATTAGGTAAGGTTATTTTCGTTTGCTGAAATTGATGGTGAACCCTGTCTTGGCCTCTATCATCAAATCTGAATTCAGCCAGAACGCTTTTTCTCCAAACATTTTCTTGGCCCCTAATTCAATGATGTTGAAGTAAACCGTGTTACTCAGCCTTCGCATCAGTCCAATATTTGCACCCAATGCATTTGTTTTATGGGCTAATCGATAACCACCTTTGTCGTCTACAAATTCCACCTGGGTATAATTGAGACTTAAGTAGAACCGTGATTTTTTTCCTCTCCCGCTGCTGATCCGCAAGTCGGGGCCAGACATCAGTAGGTAGGCATTCTCCTTTGGAATTGACTGCGAACCACCACTATAGGAATAATGCGCCGCTCCCCTAAAACTCCTGCTGTATAACCAACCAATCCCAATGTGTTGCCCCAGTTGTAAGTGGGCGGCCCCATGGATATTCGTCGCCTCCAGTGCGTCTAGATTAATGACAGCACCGTAATTGTTACCAAAGGCAGGAATGAGGGCCTGAGAAACTTTCAATTCGACATCAAATGGCGGAAGCCTGAACTGCGCATGCACACCCAGTGATCCTGCTATCAAAAGCAATAAAACCAAAAATCCCTTTTTTGACTTATGGACCATAAAGAAAATTGAATGTTACGAACTCATTTGTTTGTGCGTTACTTGATGGGTTTGATGCACCCGGCACCCACCAATCGATCAGGTATACCATTAACAAGTCATTGCCGAATGCCAATTGGTCTTTCACTAGCATGAGCGGATGGAAGTAAAAGGTAGCATAGTCAAAGCTACATCCGGAGCACCCACCACCACCGGAATCCTTCCGATGGTCTTCAATCGAAACCTGATTCAAAAGATTGTTTGGACTGTAGAATTGATAATTCACCTGAGGTCCGAAGCCTGGTTGGCCCGTATTCTTGTTGAACCCTCCGCACTGAGACGAACTTGCGCCATTAAAGCAATTCCCCTGCTGACGCTTATAGGAGGTAGAAGTGGTAGGATTAGGGCCTGTGGCCACCTGGGTCAACCCGAAACTATCATATGTCAACGTGATGATACCCCTTTTAGAGGCATCAGGTGACTTGCGGGTGATGTCTTTCGGTTTGAAGGAATTGTCATAACTAATGCTGTCCCTTGTGGCCAGTATAAACGGAAGGCCGTCCACCGGATCAAGTACAGTAACAATCCTGTTTAACCTGTTGCTGGCATCATACCGGAAACGATATATCTCAACAGCTGAATCCCCCTGATAAATCACGAATGTATAAGGTTGATTACCCTCTTTGTAGGAAAGAGTAAATTCTGTTTTGGCAGAAGTTCCGCTTCTGAGTTTCAGTTTCGAACCCAAGGCCCCCAAACTAAATCTTACCCTTCTATTGATCCGGGCGCCTGTGGTTAGATCCACGATATTCAGAGTTGAATCATACAGCACTTTTGCGGAAATGGTACTATTCCCCTTGCTTGTTTGCTGCATTATCTCGAGGCCTTTCCATTTCAGTTTGCTCAATTGGGCTGCACTCGTGATATCCTTATCATTGATAATGGTGCATGAAAATGCCGCCATCAAAACCGAGGAAAGCAAAAACCTTTTTGTCGGGCTATTAAAACGCATAGTAGTCAAGTGACAATTACCTAAGATATGAAATTTTCAGAAGTCTCTAAAATCACAATGGGACTTACCAGGGACTTACCAGGGGCTTACCCTACTGATTCGGCTGCGTACTGAAATCCCCGCGCAGTGTGCGGAAACGCTTTCTTGCTTCCGCAGCATA
>JAYVXP010000244.1:0-11494 GCA_043785125.1 Bacteroidia bacterium | reverse complement strand
TGAACCGGGTGGAATAAGTAAAGTAACCATACCTTATTGAGACCAGAAGGAGAAGTTAATTTGAGTCCCCCAAAATTGATAAATTTGAATTTGAGGATTGTGATTGATCTGCCTTTCTGAATCGCACGGAAAAAATTTGTTTTATTGCGATAAAAAGATACAAAATATTTGAACCTTAGAATTTTGAGTCCCTGAACACTTTCTCATAGGAAATATCTCCTGAAAAGCGGCTCAAAATAGGGCTCGGCCAATTCCTGCTGATCTGGGAAAAAATTCATGATCTCCTGATCTTCCAGTGTTTTTTCAATGCGCTTGATGTTCCCCGGACTTCCCAGGTTGTAGTCTCTCATTACGCGTTGAGAAGAGAATTGTTTTTCTCCCGCACAAAAGGCCTTGATATAATTAACCTGATAAGCGGTTAAACGCTCTGCCGTTTGCCGGAACAGCGGCACGTGGTCATTGAGCAGATTGGCCCAGGCGTTTTCCACATGTTGAAGCTTGACGAGGCTTTGCGTTTCGCTCCAGCACAGCCTGGCGAAATATTGCACATAGTAGGAATGATGACCGGCACGATCTGAAATCATTTCTGCAAGTTCCCTTGAAATCGCTTTTCCAGATGACTTGAATTGGTCAATCAGAAATTGGATCCACTCATCACGATCTATTTTATTCAAAAAGATCGTCTCCCCAAATTTATAAAAGGGCTGACTCGAATCCGAAAACAGGTTTGCCATTAGATGACGCTTGCTTCCATATAAGCAATAGCCGACTTCATCGTGCCTTTGCCAGCGCGATCGCAATTTTTCCAGCAAGGGCTTGCCGCTTTCCCATTCACTGATTTTTTGAAATTCGTCAATGCACACAATCAGTCTGGTTTCCTTTTCTTTTGCGATCTTCTGCGGCAGATCAAGGATGGCATCGACATCAACTTGATTTCCTTTCAGTTGAACCGAGACCTTTATCTCATCATTGTCACCAATCGAAAAGGACAAATAGGGAATTACCGAGGCAATGAATTTTTTCGCTGTTTCGGTGAAATCCTGAAGTTTGGAATGTGCCGCCTTCAATACGGCTTTCAGGTAGGTCTCCATAAATTGTTCTTCAGAGGTAATTCCAAAGCAATCTATTCTTACCACCTGAACCTTTGGCTTATAACGGGCGATCGCTACTTCGATCAGGGAACTTTTGCCCCACCGCCGGGGGGAGATCAAGATAAGATTTTGGGCATCTCTGAAGGCTTGGTGGATGCGTTTGATTTCCGTTTGCCGGTTACAAAAGCCGGAATTCTGAACCAATTCGCCATATTTGAAAGGATTCTTCACGGTTTTACCTAATGATAGATATTGCAAATATGGATAAAAAATATTACCTAATCATGTAATATACATTTATAGGTAACAATTCCCGGGCGCTTTAAGCCGAAATTTTATTGTACGATGCACTGATCCCCTTGATCAATGAAGAACTAAACCCCCGGTGCTCCATCTCATTCAGTCCGGCAATGGTGCATCCTTTCGGCGTGGTCACCTTGTCAATTTCTTCCTCCGGATGTCGGTTGCCCTTGAGCAATAATTCCGCAGCGCCCTTCACCGTCTGCGCAGCAATCAGATTCGCTGTCTTCGCATCAAAACCAATTTCAATTCCGCCCTGTGTAGAAGCGCGGATAAACCGCAATGCATATGCAATCCCGCAAGCCCCGAGCACCGTGGCCGCATCCATCAACTTTTCATCGATTGCCACCGTGATACCCAGGTTATTGAACAAATCCGTCACGTAGCTAATCTGTGAATCAGTGGCCCCATTCTGACACATACAAGTTACAGACTCCTGTATCGCAATAGCCGTATTCGGCATAGCGCGAAAAATCGGTACACCATGATCAATGACCGAAGACAAATCTTTTAAAAACACACCCGTAACCGCACTGATCACGATGTGACGCTTGGGATCAAAAGAAGTTTTCAATCCCTCCAATACTTCTTTCACATTATAAGGCTTCAGTGTGACAATAATCACATCGCAGTTTTCAATCGCACGCTGGTTATCGCTGTCAACCACAACGCCCTGTGCGGCCAACGGCTGAAGAACGGCAGGGTTTCTTCTTGTGATGGTGATTTGTTGAGGTGTTACAAAACGGCTTTTAATCAGCCCTTCAGCAATGGCTGTGCCGAGATTGCCCCCTCCAATAATTGCGATCCTTTTTTGTTCCTTTCCCATTTGTTCTGAACGTTTATTCCTATAAAAATATTAAATCTATCCATTTTGTAGATTAGTATTAATTTTGGAGCTCCAAATGAACAACTAATTATGGATTTTCTCTATAAACCCTGGCCCTGGTATGTTGCCGGACCGCTGATCGGACTCACCGTTCCATTGTTGCTTTTATTGGGAAACAAAAATTTAGGCGTCTCCTCCACTTTGCGTCAGATCTGTGCAGCTTGTCTCCCTTCCAATCTTCCCTTGCTCAAATACGACTGGAAGAGAGACAGCTGGAACCTGTTCTTTGTTGGCGGTATATTGATTGGAGGGTTCGTAGCCGGTGTGATGCTGGCCAACCCCAATCCGGTTGCGATTTCTTCAAGCACAGTTGATTATCTCAAATCCCAGGGATTAAAAGATCCTCATGGCCTTATGCCGGCTGAGCTTTTTAATTGGTTGTCGCTGACTTCCCTGAAAGGGTTTCTGTTTATGATCGGTGGCGGTTTCATGGTGGGATTTGGAACCCGTTATGCCCGAGGCTGCACATCCGGACATGGCATACTGGGATTATCGGCTTTGCAATGGCCTTCACTTTTGGCCACTGCATCCTTTTTTTTGGGTGGAATATTATTCAGTCACTTTGTGCTCCCCTACATTTTTGCATTATGAAGAATTTGAAATACTTGTTCGTCGGCATTTTCTTTGGAATTGTATTGACAAAAGGTGAAGCAATTTCCTGGTACCGCATCCAGGAAATGTTCCGATTCGAAAGTTTCCACATGTTCGGTATTTTCATGACCGCCATTCCGGTTGGAGCGCTTTCACTTTTTTTGATTCGAAGAATGAATCTCAAAACATGGGAAGGTGAACCGATAGACATGCCCGAAAAAAAATATCATCACGGTGTGATCTTTGGTGGCTTGATTTTTGGATTTGGTTGGGCGCTGACAGGAGCGTGTCCCGGTCCGCTTTATGCTCAAATTGGTTCGGGATCCTTAATGACTTTTGCGACACTGCTCGCCGCCATTTTCGGAACCTGGAGCTATGCCTATTTTCAAAAGTACCTGCTCGACTGATTTCAATCTACTATCATGCGAGATTAAATGCGGGTTTTGCTTAAAACACGGGTTTATCCGTCAATTCATGATTAACTTTGCACTTTATTTTCCTTCCCTAATCGTCAAGCTATGGACCACCACGCTATTCTTGAAAAAGTAAAACAACGCAACCCGAATGAGCCTGAGTTTGTGCAGGCCGCAGAAGAAGTAATCAACTCTGTTCTTCCTGTTTTGGAAAGAAACCCGGAGTATATAAGGTTGAAATTATTGGATCGCATGCTTGAACCGGAGCGCATGATTTCCTTCCGGGTTACCTGGCAGAATGACAAAGGCGAAGTGCAGTTAAACAGAGGTTACCGGGTGCAAATGAACAGCGCCATTGGCCCTTACAAAGGCGGCTTGCGATTTCATCCTTCCGTGACCCCCAGCGTTTTAAAATTTCTGGCCTTTGAACAAACATTTAAAAATGCGCTGACCGGAATTCCGATGGGCGGGGGAAAAGGTGGTTCTGATTTTGATCCGAAAGGAAAGAGCGACAACGAAGTGATGAAATTCTGCCAGGCTTTTATGGCAGAATTGGCCAGGCACATTCATCATCGCCTGGATGTTCCGGCAGGAGATATCGGGGTGGGCGGAAGAGAAATTGGATTTCTGTTCGGTGCATACAAAAAAATCAAGAATGAATTCACTGGCGCGCTGACCGGCAAAGGGATTGGCTGGGGTGGAAGCCTAATCCGGACGGAGGCTACGGGGTACGGCCTTGTTTACTTTGCTGAAAACATGCTTCAGAATGCAGGCAGCTCAATCAAAGGAAAACGGTGTTTGGTCTCCGGCTCCGGAAACGTCGCTCAATATGCTATTGAAAAAATTATCCATCTCGGCGGCCGCGCCGTCACGGCATCCGACTCCAACGGATTCGTTTACGATGAGGCCGGCTTCACAGAGGAAAAACTTGAATTCCTGAAGGACCTGAAAAATAACCGAAGAGGTCGCATCAAAGAATATGCAGACAAATTCAAAGAAGCCGTGTATAAGGATATTGATACAAGGTCGGATCACAATCCGCTTTGGACAAACCAGGCCGAATGCGTTTTCCCTTGCGCTACACAAAATGAGATCAATGCAAAGGACGCCGATTCACTGGTGAAGAACGGGGTCAAACTTCTGGCGGAAGGGGCCAACATGCCTACCACTCCGGAGGCAATCAATATACTGATGAGCCGCGGGGTCATGTATGCTCCCGGAAAAGCATCCAATGCAGGTGGCGTGGCTACTTCAGGGCTGGAAATGACTCAAAATTATATGGGCTCTAACTGGACCCGCGAAGAGGTAGACGCCAAGCTTCATGGCATCATGAAAAATATTCATGAGACCTGCCTTGCTGCTGCGAAAGAATATGGAAAACCAGGCGACTACATGGCGGGGGCCAACATCGCCGGATTTCTCAAAGTCGCCAAGGCGATGCAGGCACAGGGGGTACTTTGAAATGTTTTTGCTCAAGAAACTCAACAACAAAACCGAGTCAACTAACATAAAGCACCAACCCTTTTAAATACTCTCCTTCCCGGTGAAAAATGGAAACGGGGTGGTCCCCCGGTTGCGAAAGATGGTTGAGTACTTTGATCTCACGCCCCGCTTGGATTGCTGCAGAAACAACCGTATCATAAAAAAGCTGACGATCGACCACCTGGGAACAGGAAAAAGTAAAAATTACGCCCCCGGGATTGATCATCCGCATGGCCTCAGCATTGAGTCGCTGATACCCTTTCATCGCCTGATGTTTGGCTTCTTTGTGTTTGGCAAAAGCGGGGGGATCAAGAATGATCAGATCGTATTGGCCCTTTCTATCTTTTAGAAAATCAAAGGTGTCCGCAGTAAAGCAAAGGTGTTCTTGTGCACTAAATCCGTTGAGCTCAATATTCTTCCTCGTAAGGTCAATCGCTTTTTCCGATGCATCCACGGAATGAACAAGCTGAGCACCGGCGGCCAATGCATAAATAGAAAAGCCTCCCGTGTAGCAGAAGGTGTTGAGCACGGTTTTGTTTTTGCTGAATTCCTCCAACAGCTTGCGGTTTTCACGTTGATCCAGAAAGAATCCGGTCTTTTGGCCCTCCTCCCAATCTACATAAAATCGATTTCCATGTTCGCTCATGACGTGTGGCACAGCGGCCATGCCCAGCAAGTATTCATTTTCCGTCTTTCCCGGCAAGGTGGATTGACTCTTATAGTAGACTGCAGACAGTGAATCGCCCAAAACTTCTTTCACAGCTGAAGCGATGTCCGCCCTGTCGCGATGCATGCCGATCGAATGCGCTTGCATCACAACTACCCCGTTGTACACATCGATAATTAATCCCGGCAATCCGTCCCCTTCCCCATGTATCAGTCTGAAAGCGTTAGTCCGCTCTGCAACAACCCCGGTAGCGATCCGCTGCCGGTAGCTGGCCAAAATTTTTTGTTGCCAAATGTTTTCAGACGGCGCATCACTTGAAAATGAAACAACACGGACCGTAATCGTGCCTTTCTGATAATGACCAAATCCCAGAACATGCCCGTTTGCATCGATTACATTAACCCAATCTCCATCGGCCGGATTTCCCTCCAAAGAATGAATGGCGCCGGAAAAAATCCATGGATGAAACCGCCTTATCGACCCTTCCTTCCCCTTTTTCAGAATGACTTTTCCGGAAATTTTCATAGATGGGTTAACCGACATATGTGTTTGTTTGAATTGACTGGAAAAAATTTGCCTCCAACCCACGCCCTAAATGGTTTCCCACCCCACAATTTTTTCGTCATGCGTCTCTTGATTTGTAGTAAAGTTAGTTAATATATTTGTCGCCCTACGTAGTCAAGTATATGAGACACTCCATTATTGCTTTCCTCTTTTTTGTATTTGCCTTTGTGGGATGTGGTAATCCTGATTCTGACAAAAATGAAAGTCCACAGGCAACCGATGCTTCGCTAAATGATATTCCAGCAACAGCCCTTCGAGAAAAGTTTGCGGATAATCCCGATATGGAAAATGTCATTGTCAACGATGCGCAGGGTGTACTATCTGCTCAAGGAACTCTCTTGAATGGAAAGAAGGAAGGAACGTGGACCGAATTCAACTCCAACGGAACAGTCAAAACAATCATGCCCTACATACTCGGCAAAAGGGAGGGGTTGTATGTTGAATTGAACAGCAGTGGTCAATTCATCAAAAGGATTTCTTACCATAATAATCTCCGGCACGGCCGTTACATCGAATACATTTACCCGGTTAAAAAAGAGGAACGCACTTATCAAGAAGGCAAACTTGAAGGAAGTGTAAAGATCTATTATCCTGATGGTAAAATAATGGAGGAGGGTTCCTACAAAAATGACACTCGTGATGGGATTTCCCGTTGGTATGACAACGCTGGCAAAGTGACGATAGAATATGAGTACAAGCACGGGGAATTAGTAAAAAAATGATGCGCTCACACTTGGGGCGATGCCCGCTGCAAGCAGACTTTCACCTTTCCTAAAATGAGCTTCGCCACCGAAGACTCTAAGAACGAGGGCTTACGTGGAGCCCCACACGTTGTAAACCACGATTCAAATGGGTCCCCAAGTGTGCCTTGCCCACCGGGGCCCCAGGAACGAGGGGCACAGGTTGGAACCAAATCCCCCATTATTTCGTATTAAGCTTTACCTCTTAGCTATTTTTGAGGTCGATGGCGTTGACAAGAAATTTGTAAAAAATTCAAGGCAACAACAACTTTTTATATCTTGGATTCGTCTTGTTTCCATCAATTTGTTTAACCAAAAACGACTAAAAATTATGAAGCAGTTCGGTCAACTTTTGTTAGCCGCGGTGCTGGGCAGTGTGTGCACCCTCACCGCAAATAAATGGTTGGGAAATGGAAAAGAAAGCGTTCGCATTGAACACATTTCTGGCATCCCCACCAACAGCGTTGCGTTTACCCTCAATGAAAATGGTCAGCCTACTCCCCTGGACTTTACCGGCACCGCCGAAAAAGTAACCAAGGCTGTGGTGTATATCCGTTCCACGTCAAAGGAAAATGTTGTTCCAAAAGAAACGAATGATCCTATGCAATTCTTTTTTGGACCTTCGCCGCAGCGAGGGCCCAGCCAGAGTTCGGGGTCAGGCGTAATCATCAATGCCGATGGATACATTGCCACCAATAATCACGTTGTCCAGGGTGCCGAAGTCGTGGAAGTTACGCTCTTCGACAACCGCACCTATAAAGCAGAAGTAATCGGCACTGATCCGGATACCGATATTGCATTGATTAAAATCAATCAAAAAGACTTACCTTACTTATCCTTCGTCAATTCCGATGAATCAAGAGTGGGTGAATGGGTGCTTGCTGTAGGCAATCCATTCAATCTCAACTCGACTGTGACCGCCGGAATAATCAGTGCGAAAGGAAGAAACATTAATATTATTAATACCAATACTCACGGAGGACAGGAAAGCGGTAACACCGCCATCGAATCCTTTATTCAAACTGACGCCGCCATCAACCCTGGCAACAGCGGTGGCGCACTGGTCAATTTAAACGGTGGCCTGCTCGGAATCAACACCGCTATAGCCAGTCCCACCGGATCCTATTCCGGATATGGGTTTGCTGTTCCTGCCAATATCGTAAGCAAAGTAATTGAGGATTTAATTACCTATGGCACGGTGCAACGGGGATGGCTCGGCATTCAGATCGCCAGCGTTAACAGCGAACTCGTCAAGCAGGAAGATCTTGCCGTAAACGAGGGTGCTTACGTAGATGGCTTTGGCGACTTTGCAGAAAAAAGCGCTGCCTGGGAAGCCGGCATTAAAAAAGGAGACGTTGTTGTAAAGCTCGATGAAACTTCGGTAAAATCCAGATCTTCACTTATTGAATACATCGGACGTAAACGTCCTGGAGACAAAGTTATGGTCACCGTCAACCGCAAAGGAAAAGTGTTGACCATTCCGGTAATCCTGAAAAACCGCGCAGGCAAAACGGGGGCTGTCAGCCGGGAAGAAAAAGATGCGGTTGCTGGGCTGGGCATGGAACTGGAAGATGTGGATATCAAGGTTTTAAAAAAGCTGGACCTTAACACTGGCGTAAAGGTAAAATCATTGGAAAATGGTAAACTTGCGCGTTACACTGATATGCGGCAGGGCTTTATTATTACGCATGTGGATGACGCTCCGGTAAAATCAGCCAAGGAATTAAATGAATTACTTAAGAAAAAGAAAGCGGGTGACTTAGTTACGTTCTCAGGTATTTATGAGGACTATCCCCGTGAATATATTTATGCGATCAGAATGTGATTTAACTGATAGATGATGAGAAGATTGTTTAGAAAAGGCGAGCGCGTACGCAGCAAGATCGATGGCAAGGTGATGGAGGTGTTGAAGTACATCAAGTCAAACCTGGTCGAAGTGAAATGGTTTGATCTGGAATCGAAAGAGGTGAGAACAAACAAAGTCAAAGAAGACAAGCTGTCGAAAGCAGCATAGTTCTTTAATCCAAAGCTTGATCTGTTCCGGTAGGACCAACTGTCCTGCGAAATTTTTTTGTGAAAAATTGTGCCCCGGGGTATTAACTTCGGGGCCTTTTTATTTTTCTTTTTATGGATTTACGGCTTCAAACCGGTTATCGTCAGATTTTAGGAATGGCCTTGCCCATCTCACTGGCCATGCTCGTCCCGCAAATCAACTTCATTACCAATAATATTTTTCTCGGCGGTCTGGGTGAGCAGGAATTGGCGAGTGCTGGAATAACCGGAGTATTCTATCTCATTTTTGCTGTAATCGGAAATGGCTTGAACAACGGCCTGCAATCACTCATCGCCCGAAGAGCCGGACAAAACCAGCCAAAGGAAATAGGGAAGGTTTTTTTTCATGGTATCTGGGTTGCACTGGGTGTGGCCGTGATTGGAATTGCCATCACCTATACCCTGGCACCGGTCGTACTTCGATCTACCATCCACAATCAAGCCACCGCCCAGCAGGCTATTGACTTCCTGCTTATCCGCATCTGGGGACTACCCCTGTTGTATCTCTATGTTATGCGGAACGCTTTGCTGGTGGGGACCAATCAAACAAAGCTTCTTGTCTGGGGCACTTTGGCAGAGACGGTCACCAATATTTTTTTGGATTATAGTTTGATCTACGGTCATTTTGGAATGCCCGCTCTGGGCTTCAATGGCGCTGCCTATGCTTCGATCATTGCGGAAGGAGTTGGGTTGCTTGTTATCTATGTTGTGATCCACGCAAGTGGATTGAATAAAACTTTTGCCCTCTTTGAAGATATCAAATGGGATGGCTCCATTGTGAAATTGATTCTGGTGCAATCTTCACCCTTGATTGCACAATATGCCATCAGCATTATCACTTGGGAATATTTCTATATTTTGGTGGAACACCATGGTGAACGAGCTCTCGCAATTTCCAACACGATGCGCAATATCTTTGGCGTTTTCGGAATTTTTTGCTGGGCCTTTGCCTCCGCCACCAACACCATGGTGAGTAATGTCATGGGTCAGGGCAAACCCGAAGAAGTCATGCCCCTGATCCGTCGTGTTGTCATCTTGAGTTTGGGTATCTCCGCTGTTCTTTTTCTCTTCCTCAATGCCAAGCCGGAATGGCTTCTTTCTTCCTATGGTCAGGGCGATGCTTTTATTGCTGAGGCGGTTCCCGTGGTGAGAATTGTTTCGGTTGCCTTGCTGCTGATGTCCTTCGGAACGATTTGGCTGAATGCGGTCACCGGCACAGGCAACACAAAAATCAATCTGATGATCGAATTGATCACCATCATACTGTACAGTCTATATGTGTATGTCGTGTTGGAATACTTGAACCTGCCCATCACCTGGGGATGGGTCTCCGAATGGGTGTATTGGATCTTGACGTTTTCGATGGCCTTCGCTTACATGAAATCCGGAAAATGGAAGGGGAAGGTGATTTAGTATGTAAAATAATGTCCCGGCCGATTGCTGATCATCAAAATAGATTACTGACTTAAGGGCGCCTCTCAAAACTCCTTGTACCCTTCACTTCTGTAGAAGGGTGACAGGTTGAGGCCATAAAAGGCAGAGTTTTGAGAGATGCCCTTAACTCTGCCCGTTATGGCGTATCTTTACACCTCATAACCATTCCCCGATCATGTCCATTCATAAACGATTTACTGACCAAGACTTTGAACGCATCAAAGCGGCGGTGAAAAAAGCCGAAAGTAAAATTTCTGGTGAAATTGTTCCGGTTTTTGTTGAACGCAGTGGCTTTTATACCATTGCCAATTATCGTGCCGCAGCAGTTTCGGTTTCATTATTCTTTTTAGTGATCATTTTGTTGGACCGCTATGCCCCTGCGTTGGCGGTCTATGATCCGTTGTTTATTTTCCTGGCCGTTGCATTGGGAGGTATCTTAGGGGCTTCTGTTCCCCACTTTATTCATCCGTCCAAGCGCTGGTTTGTCAATCAAAAACATATGGACGAAGCCACTAAAAAGAAAGCGGAAAGTGCTTTTCTTGAGCAAGAGGTTTTCAACACGCGCCATCGTACGGGTATTATGATTTTTATCTCTTTCTTTGAAAGGGAAGTTATTGTCATGGCCGACCGTGGCATCAGCAAGGTAGTGGATCAAAAAGAGTGGGATAAGATGGTACGTGGCATCGTCGAGAATATTCGCAAAGGCAAAGTGACGGAAGGAATTGAAGGCGCCATTTTGCGTTGTGGTGAGATCTTGTTGGAAAAGGGATTTGTTCAGAGCGCCGATGATGTCAACGAACTGAGTGATGATCTTAGAATTGAATAATGAATTTTGAGCCCTACCGAACAGCCTTTAATCATTGCCCATTTTTTGTTTACTCCATGATTCGAAAATTCTTGTTTTTATTATTGTTCCCAGTTGTAGCCCATGCTCAACTCGCCATCCCTGACCATGGCGGTGTGTGGGTGCACGACGAAGCAAACGTACTTTCTGCTGGATTAAAATCGGAGTTGGAATACATTCTCAAAGCCGAACGCGACTCAACTTCCAACCAGATTGCTGTTCTGATTATTCCATCACTGGAAGGAGAAGCCCTCGAGGATTATTCAATAAGAGTTGTTGAAAATTGGAAGCTGGGTAAAAAAGACAAAGACAATGGCGTTCTTTTAATGATTGTCGTCAAGGAAAGAAAAATAAGAATTGAAGTAGGTCAGGGTCTGGAAGGGGTATTAACAGATGCGCTGACCAGCAGGATCATTCGGAATGAAATCAC
>JAYVXP010000243.1:0-3588 GCA_043785125.1 Bacteroidia bacterium | reverse complement strand
CGATTGAAGTTGGCATTGAGAAATTTATAAACTGGTATTTAGAATATTATCAAATAAAGAAATAGATATGGATAAAGTCGGAATCATTGGATTAGGGTATGTGGGACTTCCGCTGGCAGTAGAGTTTGGTAAAGTCTTGGAGACCATTGGATTTGATATTGATAAGAAAAGAATTCAGGAACTTAAGAGTGGTCATGATAGAACAAAAGAGATCAATAGGAAAGAGTTAGCGCAGGCCACCAAACTTTCGTGCTCCTTTGATCCGGAGACCTTAAAAGATGTCAATTACTTTATTGTCACCGTCCCTACCCCGGTGGATGCTTACAAACAGCCTGATTTACGTCCGCTGATAAGCGCCAGCAAGACAGTTGGGCAAGTGCTTAAAAAGAATGACATCGTTATTTACGAGTCTACTGTTTATCCGGGATGCACCGAGGAGATTTGTGTTCCGGTATTGGAACAGGCTAGTGGCTTGATATTTAATAAGGATTTCTTTTGTGGTTACTCACCCGAAAGAATTAATCCGGGAGATAAGCAACACCGGGTCACAACAATAAAAAAAATCACAAGCGGCAGCACGTCGGAAATAGCCCTGAAGGTTGACGAGTTGTATAAACGGATTATCAAAGCCGGTACACACCTCGCTTCGTCCATCAAAGTAGCGGAGGCAGCCAAAGTGATTGAAAATTCACAACGCGATATAAACATTGCTTTTGTAAATGAGCTGGCGCTTATTTTTGAACGCATCGGCATTGATACCCATGAGGTGCTCCAGGCGGCAGGCACGAAATGGAATTTTCTTCCCTTTAAACCAGGTCTTGTAGGAGGCCATTGCATTGGTGTGGATCCTTACTATCTGACACACAAGGCGGAGGGACTCGGCTACCGTCCCGAAGTTATTCTTTCAGGTCGCAGAATAAATGATAATATGGGAATCCACATCGCCAGCCGGGTCATAAAACTGATGGCGCAACACGAGCAACCAATCAAAGGCGGAAAGATCCTGGTGTTGGGTTTAACGTTCAAAGAAAATTGTCCGGATATACGAAATAGTAAGGTGGTGGATGTTATCCATGAGCTAAAAACCTATGGCGCAGAGGTAGACATCTATGACCCCCATGCTGACCCGCAGGAAGTAAATCATGAGTACCATTTTCCCCTCATCTCAAAACTGGAAAAGCAATACCACGCGGTCGTACTGGCGGTTAGTCATGATGAATTCAAAGACTTGCCTTGGGACAAAATTCGCTGCCCGAAAACGGTGGTGTATGACATAAAAGGGTTCCTTGATAAATCTTTGGTTACGGCAAGATTGTAGCATGAATACTCAAAAAATCCTGGTGACCGGTGGGGCGGGCTATATCGGTGCTCATACTGTTGTGGAGCTTGTTCAAGCAGGGATGGAACCTGTTATCGTTGACGATTTGTCCAGAAGCAATCGTAGCTTATTGAAAGGAGCCGAAAAAATCCTTGACAGAAAACTCTTGTTTTATGAAGCTGACTGCAACGATGACGCCCAACTCCGAAATGTATTTCGACAACACAAAGACATAACCAGTGTTATTCATTTTGCCGCGTTCAAATCAGTAAGTGAATCGGTGGACATACCTTTAATGTACTATCAGAATAACGTGGGGTCTCTTCTTACCTTATTGGAGGTCATGAAAGAATTTTCTGTGACAAAGCTTATTTTTTCTTCCTCCTGCACGGTGTATGGTCAACCGGATGAAATTCCGGTGACGGAGGAGGCGCCTTTTAAAAAAGCGGAGTCCGCGTACGGCGCCTCGAAGCAGATGTGTGAGCGCATTTTGGAAGATGAAGTGAAGGCCTGGCAAACGTTGAAAGTCATATCGCTCCGGTATTTTAATCCGATCGGGGCCCACCCCTCAGGTCTGATCGGTGAATTGCCCATCGGTGCGCCTAACAATTTAGTTCCGTTCATTACACAAACCGCGATCGGGAAAAGAGAAAAGCTGACCGTGTTCGGTGCAGACTATGATACGCCGGATGGATCTTGCCTGCGTGATTTTATTCACATTGTTGATCTTGCCCAGGCCCACGTGAGGGCATTGCAAATGATCCGTGAATTTCCCAGCCGCTTCGAGGCGATCAATCTTGGCACCGGGGTGCCTATTTCTGTTTTGGAATTGATAAGAACATTCATGCACGTAACAGGGATCACGTTAAATTATTCAATTGGACCGAGGAGGGCAGGCGATATTGAAAAGGTGTACGCCAATCCGGAGAAGTCCCGTAAACTTTTGAACTGGAATACAAAACTTAGTATAGAAGACGCTTTGCGGGATGCCTGGAACTGGGAACAAAAATTGAATCATGCGACCCATTAAGATGGTTGATCTTTATGGCCAATACCTCCAAATCAAGCAGGAGGTGGACGCTGCCATTCAGTGTGTTCTGAACGACACCGATTTTATACAGGGCACAGCTGTTAAAGATTTTGAGCAATCTCTTTCCCATTATATGGGCGGCGTACACGTTATAACGTGCGGAAATGGTACTGATGCACTTCAAATCGCCATGATGGCCTTGGATTTTAAGGCTGGCGATGAGGTTATTCTACCCGTTCATACCTATGTGGCGACCGCCGAAGTGATCGCCCTACTCAAGCTCGTCCCCGTCTTTGCGGATGTAGAGGCCAATACATTTACCCTTGACGTTTCGAAAGTTGAAAAACTGATCACAAAAAAAACAGTGGCGATCGTGCCGGTGCATTTGTATGGTCACTGTTCCGCCATGGAGCCCCTTATCGAATTGGCAAAAAAATATAACCTGCACATCCTTGAAGATGCAGCCCAGGCACTGGGGGCAGACTATATTTTTTCAAACGGTACGAGGAAAAGGGCAGGCACACTTGGAATCATCGGAGCTACTTCTTTCTTTCCATCAAAAAATCTGGGAGCTTTTGGCGATGGAGGCGCCTTGTTCACAAGTAATCCTGAGCTGGCAGAGAAGATGAGGATGATTGCGAATCATGGACAGAAGAAAAAATATCAGCATGACCTTGTCGGAGTCAATAGCCGGCTTGACACGTTACAAGCGGCCATTCTCAATGTGAAGCTGGGGCATCTTGACAGTTACGCGGATAGACGAAGAGCCGTCGCTGATTATTATGATACCCACCTTCAGTTAAAGTCGCTAAAACCCCCATCAAGGGTTTCCTACTCAACACACGTGTTCCATCAATATACAATCACTGCGTGTGACATTAATCGTGACGCACTAAAGTTTTACCTGCATGGAAAAGGTATTCCATCGATGATTTATTATCCGATCCCGCTGCATTTACAGCCCGCCTATTTTAAAGAAGCCCAGGGGCCAGGTACCTTTCCTGTTACAGAAGCATTGTCAAATACAGTGCTCTCCCTCCCCATTCACACCGAGATGGATAAAGAACAGTTGTCTTATATTTGTGATTCCATCAAGAGCTTCGGTAACGCATGAATGAACCCTCCTCTTATTTTGCCCATACAACAGCGGTGATTGATCCGGGTTGTGAGATTGGTGAGGGTACTAAGATTTGGCATTTTTCTCATATCATGACAAATTGTAAAATTGGAAAGAACTGTA
>JAYVXP010000242.1:0-31458 GCA_043785125.1 Bacteroidia bacterium | reverse complement strand
CCATCAAAATCCCTCTTCCTTGTAAGAATCGACTCGCACCAAACATCTATCTGTTTGATGCGGGTCCGCTATCAATTTCCATCTATTCAAAGAACGTTCACAAACCTTTCTTAATCACCTCCGGATTTTGTCCATCGATACTGATCGGCTTATCTAGTGGTTGGGTATTTTAAGAGCCCTTCCTTCAAACACCTTAAATCCGTATGATTTAAGCACTTTCCTGTAAATTGGGAGTGCAAAGGTATCTTTCAAGAGGCGACAATCCAAGCTCTCAAAGAAAAAACTTTGAGACCTAATTCCTGTAAATCGTCTGTGTCCGGTCCGGTCCGGTAGAAATCAAGGTTATTGGCACCCCTAACTCTTTCTCCAGAAAGGAGATATACTCTAAAAGTTCATCCGGAATATTCTTCTCATCAATCCCTGTTTCAGGCTTGCTCCAACCTTTCATTTCAACATAAACAGGCGTAATTTTTTCATTGACCAGTTCGTAAGGAAGGAATTCGGTAATGGTTCCGTCGCGCAACTGATACTTCGTACATATTTTGATCACTGGAAAACCACAGAGCACATCGGCCTTCATCATCAGGAGCTGTGTCACGCCATTGATCATGATGGAATATTTCAACGAAGGCAAATCAATCCAGCCGCAGCGCCGTGGACGGCCTGTCGTGGAGCCAAATTCATTCCCGTGCTTTCTCATTTTCTCTCCCATCTCATCCAATAATTCTGTTGGGAAGGGTCCACTACCAACACGTGTGCTGTACGCTTTGAATATGCCGTACACCTGGCCAATGTGACTCGGTGCAACACCCAACCCGGTGCATGCCCCGGCGGTAACGGTACTCGAACTCGTCACAAATGGATAACTTCCAAAATCAATATCCAACAAAGAACCCTGCGCACCTTCGGCCAAAATTGTGGAGCCGGCTTTTATTTCCTGATTGATAAAATATTCGCTGTCAATGAGTTTGAATTGTTTCAGAAAATCAACTGCATTCAGAAATTGTGATTCCAGCTCGGGCCAGTTGTAAACCAGATCGTGGTTCTTCAAAATCTCAAAATGCTGTTCCACCAACTTCATCAATTTTTCCCTGAAATGATCCCCAAGAATATCCCCAACCCTCAAACCTTGCCGCCCGATCTTATCCTGATACGAAGGTCCTATTCCTTTTAGAGTCGAGCCGATTTTGTCGACCCCTTTTGCTTTTTCATAAGCCTGATCCAGCAGGCGATGGGTAGGGATGATCAGCGTTGCTTTTTTCGAAATGAAAAGATTGGCTTTGACATTCAGGTGATACTTTTCCAGCTTTTCAATTTCTGCCTTAAATACAATGGGATCGAGCACGACTCCGTTGCCAATGATGTTTTTGGTTCTCTCACGAAAAATTCCGGAAGGAATCTGGTGCAAAACATGTTTGATGCCGTCAAACTCCAGGGTATGCCCGGCATTGGGTCCTCCCTGAAAACGGGCGACTACATCGTACTTGGGGGCTAACACATCCACAATCTTTCCTTTGCCTTCATCGCCCCATTGAAGACCCAATAAAACGTCGACTTTACTCATTTGGATTTAATAACTTCCTCTTCGGATTGAATGACATGAAAAATGGCATTTAACTTGGTGATCACCAGGAGCTTCTTTACGCTTTCTGAAGGCTTCATCAAATAGACCTCACCCCCTTTGTTTCTGAATTTGGTCAAGATCGTAATCAGCACACCGATTCCACTGCTATTGATATAACGCAACCCCGAAATATCAATGATGCAGGTCAGCACCTGGTGCCCCACCGCATCATTTACCGCACCCACCAGTTGGGTTCCGGTATCTTCACCAATCAAATCACCCGTAATTCTGAGGATCAATGCGTTGGATTTTATTTCTTGTGCAAAGTTCATGACTTTCTGTTTTCACAATTTTTCTTTGTGCAGGCCGCATACAAGATTAAGGAGTGGTGCATCACATTGAATTGCAACAACTCCTCTACCGTGTTTTGAATATTCTGAATCCGCGGATCACAAAACTCAACCACCGTATGGCATTCAGTACAAATCAAATGGTCGTGCTGTTTGTATCCATACGATTTTTCATACTGCGCCAGGTTCTTCCCGAACTGATGTTTGCTAACCAAGTCGCACTCTACCAGCAAGTCCAATGTATTGTACACCGTAGCCCGACTTACCCGATAATTCTTATTCTTCATATTGATGTAGAGAGACTCCACATCAAAATGCCCGCCGAGGGAATAAATCTCTTCTAGAATCGCAAAGCGTTCAGGGGTCTTTCGCAGCTCCTTATTTTCTAAATAAGCTGTGAAAATTTTTTTTACTTCTTCGTACACCTTTGGATTCAGCGTCATATCCGGGAAAGACCTGCAAAGATAATCAGGATTTCTTTAGTTTCAGGTCCAGATTCAAAGTTCAATGTTCAAGGTCCAAAGGGAAGGGCGCAATAACCCAAAACAACGAGACACTACGTTAATTATTATTCCTGTGAATAGTCGCCGAATCAAACCGAGCGACTTTGACAACACCTTCCACTTTCTCCAGCTTACTGATCAGCAGATCCAGGTGCCGGGTGTCATTGACGTACAGCATAATTTCACCATTGAAAATTCCATGTTCGGTATTGAACGAGAGCGAACTCATATTCACTTTCAATTCTTCGGAGATGATCTTGGACACATCATTGATTAAACCAACCCGGTCTGTCCCCACTACTTTTAATCCCGTGAGGAATGCTACCTCGTGCTGGGATGTCCATTTAGCCTTAATAACGCGGTTACCGTGATTGGCCAGTAATTCCGTGGCATTGGGACAATTGGTACGATGTATTTTAATTCCCTCGCTCACTGTGACAAAACCAAATACTTCATCTCCGGGGATGGGCGTACAGCACTTGGCTAATTTGTATTCTACTACATCCCGGTCTTCGCCGACGAGCAAAATATCCTCATACCTTCCTTTCGCTCGCGCAATTTCCTGTTCCATCAACTTTGCATCAGCGGCTGGCACAGCAGGTTTTGTCTTAAGGGATGGGGAAGGCTTGTATTCCGAGAAGCGTTTCAGATCGTTCACCGTAATAAGGCCCTTCCCAACCCTGAAATGGAGGTCAAACTTAGAGTGCACATTGAAGTATGCTACCATCTGCTCATAGACCTGGCTGTTGGGATCAACTTTAAAGTGTTTGAGCTTGCGCAAGAGTAATTCTTTGCCTTCTTCGGCTACACTTCTTTTATCTTCTTTGAGGAGCTCCCTAATTTTTGATTTGGCTTTTGGGCTCACCACAAACCGCAGCCAATCTTCGTTGGGTTTTTGTTTGGCCGAAGTAAGGATTTCAATTTGGTCTCCGTTTTTGAGGACGTGATTGATCGGCACCAGTTTCTGATTTACTTTGGCACCGATGCACTTGGCACCAATGTCTGTATGAATATCAAATGCAAAATCAAGTGCTGTAGAGCCCGCCGGCAGCGTTTTTAATTCCCCCTTTGGGGTAAAAACAAAAACCTCTTCACTAAAAAGATTTCCGCGAAAGTCATCCACAAATTCCAGGGCTGTTAAATCCTGCCGCTCAAGTAATTCACGCACGCGCACCAGCCATTTTTCCAGGTTTGATTCATGGTTGGCCGCATTGTCTTTGTATTTCCAATGCGCGGCATAACCCTTTTCAGCAATCTCATCCATCCTTCGGGTGCGAATTTGCACCTCCACCCATTGTCCATTCTTGGCCATCACCGTTGTGTGCAACGATTCATATCCATTGGTACGTGGCGTGCTGATCCAATCCCGCAACCGGTCCGGATTTGGCATGTAGTAATCCGTTACAATTGAATAGACCTGCCAACAATAGTTTTTTTCTTGTTCTATAGGCGTATCCAGAATAATCCGGACGGCGAAAAGATCGTACACCTCCTCAAAAGGAATACTCTGTTTGCGCATTTTATTCCAAATGGAGAAGATTGATTTCGGCCGGCTTTTGATTTCGCATTCTACGGTCAGCTTATCCAATTCATCCTTGATCGGCTGCACAAATTGTTTGATGAACTTCGTCCGGGTTGCACGGGTTTCATCGATTTTGTTGGCGATTTCTGAATAGACGGGATAGTCTGTAAAACGCAGGTACAGGTCCTCCAATTCGGTCTTTATAGCATTTAAGCCAAGGCGGTGGGCCAGTGGTGCGTATAAGTAAATGGTTTCGGAAGACACCTTGAGTTGCTTGTTGCGCGGCATGCTTTCCAGGGTGCGCATATTATGGAGGCGGTCGGCGAGTTTGATCAGGATAACCCGAACATCCTCCGACAGTGTAAACAGCATCTTACGAAAATTCTCGGCTTGCTGCGAAGTGCCATATTCAAATACGCCACGAATCTTGGTAAGACCATCTACAATCCGGGTGATCTTTTTTCCAAAGATCCGCTCAATGTCGATCAGCTGAATATTGGTGTCTTCCACCACATCGTGAAGCAAGGCTGCAATGATCGAGGTAGTACCCAGGCCAATCTCCTCAACACAAATCTCGGCAACGGTCAAAGGATGAAAAATATAGGGTTCACCCGATTTCCTGCGCATATCACGGTGTGCCTCAAGTGCAATGGTAAATGCCCTCTTGATTAATCGTGCATCTCCTTCCTTCAAAATCGGTTTGGCTTTCCGGAGCAACCGGCGATACCGATTAATTATTTCCTTCTTCTCTTCTGCCGCATCAATTACCACTGATTCATTCGATTTAGCTGATTGTCATTCAACATTTTTTACCACTCCTTCCATCCTAACGAATAATCCCTAAATTTGCATTCCTTTTAAGGAAAATGGCCGGCATTGCCGTTAATCCATCAAAGGAACTTGCCTTTATTTAAACCAGGCAATTATTACGGAAGTGGCGTAATTGGCACCCCGACCCGTCGGGGCAGACTTAAAAATCTGGTGCCCCTTATTCCATTCCGAAACACATCATTGCGGATGTGGCGTAATTGGCAGCCGCGCCAGACTTAGGATCTGGTGCCGTAAGGCGTGGGGGTTCGAGTCCCTTCATCCGCACAACATCACAACCTCATTCCCCGAATACTGTTCGGGGAACCAGGGGTTTCTGCTTAACTATCAGTACAACGAAATATGAATATCACATTAGACAAACAGAGCACCACCGACGGTTTGATTAAAATTACATTAACCGAGAGTGATTATCAACCCAAAGTGGAAGAAAAAGTGAAGGAATATTCCCGTAAGGCCAACATCAAAGGCTTTCGCGCTGGAAAGGTTCCGCCCGGGGTGATCAAAAAAATGTTTGGCAAATCCATCCTGGTGGAAGAGGTCAATCATTTGATTTCCCACTCCGTTTCGGATTATATCAAAGACAATAACCTGCGCATTCTCGGCGACCCCTTGCCCAACCAGGAAAAGGCGCTCACCATCGACTGGGATGCTCAAAAGGATTTTGAGTTTGAATTTCAGATAGGGATGGTGGAAGACTTTGCATATGAGCTCTCATCAAAAGTGAAATTAAAATCATATGTCATCGACGTCGACGATAAAGTGATTGACGAAACCATGACGGATATCAAGCAACGTTATGGGAAAGTGGAATATCCCGAAACAAGCGAGACCGAGGATAATCTTCATGGTGAGGTCACACCGGTTGAGGGTGGAGAGATGAAAGTTTCTTATTTTCCCATCAGTAAAGTGGATACAAAAGAGCAAAACAAATTCGTTGGGCTTGTGAAGGACGCGGAAGTGGAATTTGAAATAAGCAAAACCTTTGCAGATGAAAACACTCTTGCACAGGTATTGAACATATCGGCAGAGGAGGCCAAAAAGGCGCAAGGAAAATACAAACTGAAAGTGACCAACATCAGCAGGGTTGAGCCCGCCACCCTCAACCAGGAATTGTTTGATAAAGTATTTGGAAAGGATGTGGTGAAAACCGAAGAGGAATTTCTGGAAAAGATTCGCGAAACCATTTCCGCAAACTACCAACGCGAAACAGTGCATTTGCTGGAACATGAGATTCAACACTATTATGTCGATCATACCAAAATCAACATGCCCGATGTGTTTCTAAGATCCTGGCTGAAGACCACCAGCGAAGGAAAGGTAACAGATGACATCCTCGAAAAGGAATTCAGTGAATATCGTGACGGTCTGAAGTGGGACCTCATCAAAAACAAATTAGCCGAGGACCTCAAGATCACGGTCGAACAAGCTGAAGTGAAATCAATGGCCAAAGCCATGATTGCAGAGCAATTTGGAGGCCCCGCCATTGCAGAACAGCTCGGCGACAAGTTTGATGGCATTGCCGATAATTACCTTTCCGGACAGGATGGCAAGGGGGAGAATTTTATGAGACTCTACAATCAGCTCCGACATGAAAAAATCATGAAGGCAATCAAAGAAACAGCTACACTAAGTGAGCAGAAAGTGAGTTTGGATGAGTTTCGGAAGATCGCCGAGGAACACAACCAAAACCACGACCACTGATTTAAGGATTAATAGGATGGCACTAATGCGTGGGGATGAACCTTACGCCGTGTCAAAACGTTGACGGAACGAGCCCTCTTACGGGGGCTTTTTTATTGGATCGCTGACTGCTGATTGACACTGATAGTTTGATTTCGCTGATGTAGTTTATTGCGGATTTCTTGCTAACATTGATCGCTGATTTGGGAATAGTCAGGATTTCACGGATCAGGTGAAACTTCTCGTGATTTCAGACTAAAAACGAAGCGGAATACGACTACAGGAATAATAACTAACTAGGATACAAATTTTATACTATGAACAACCAAAACGAATTCAGAAAATATGCCGTGCAGCATATGGGCATGAGTGGAAACACCATCGATAGCTATGCTCACAAAATTGAAAATATGACCCAGTACGTAATTGAAGAACGGCCTGGGAACTTCCGTGCAATTGATGTGTTTACCCGTCTTATTTCGGACCGGATTATTTTTCTGGGAATGGCCATCGATGACCAGATCGCTAACCTGATCACAGCCCAATTGCTGTTTCTGGAATCGTCTGACCCGAAAAAAGACATTATCATGTATGTTAATAGTCCGGGTGGATCGGTTTACGCCGGCCTGGGAATTTATGACACGATGAATTACATCAATCCCGATGTGGCTACCGTTTGTACCGGTCTGGCCGCTTCCATGGGTGCGGTGCTGCTGGCTGCGGGAGCCGACAAAAAGAGGTCGGGCCTGCCCCATTCCAGGATCATGATTCATCAACCCTCTTCCGGTATGCAGGGGCAAAGTTCGGATATGGAAATCGCGTTACGCCAAACCCTGGAAGTGAAGAAGGACCTCTATTCTATTTTGTCAAAGCACAGCGGACAGACTTACGAAAAAATCGAAAAGGATTCAGATCGGGATTATTGGATGAGGTCCCACGAGGCTAAAGCGTACGGTTTGATCGACGAAGTGCTGGAGAGGAAGAAATAATTAGCCAATTTATTGGTACCTTTAAGGCTTTATTGGTTGTGGGCAACTGATTTAATGATCATGGCAGAAGTTACCTGTTCGTTTTGTGGAAGAAGTAAAAAGGATGTAGATCTAATGATCTCGGGCATTCATGCACACATTTGCGATAAATGTGTGACCCAAGCCAGCCAGATTTTGTTGGAAGAAAAGAAGAACAAGGTTGAAGCTGGCAACCTGCCGAATTTTAAACTGATCAAGCCCCGGGAAATCAAGAAATTCCTGGATGAGTATGTCATCGGCCAGGACGAGGCCAAAAAGGTCATGTCGGTAGCGGTGTACAATCACTATAAGCGGCTGATGCAAAAGAAAACGGATAATGATATAACGATTGAGAAATCAAATATCATTATGGTCGGCGAAACCGGCACCGGAAAAACGTACCTCGCGCGGACGCTTGCAAAAATACTTCAAGTACCGTTTTGTATAGCCGACGCAACGGTCCTAACTGAGGCCGGCTACGTGGGTGAAGATGTCGAAAGTATTTTAACCCGTTTGCTGCAATCAGCCGACTACAACACCGAAGCAGCTGAACGCGGAATTGTGTACATCGACGAGATTGATAAAATCGCACGCAAGTCGGATAATCCGTCTATTACGCGCGATGTAAGTGGCGAAGGCGTACAGCAGGCGTTGTTGAAACTTCTGGAAGGAACAGCAGTGAACGTTCCACCCCAGGGCGGACGCAAGCACCCGGATCAAAAGATGATCACGGTCAATACCGAAAATATCCTGTTCATCTGCGGTGGTGCTTTTGAGGGCATATCCCGGTTTATTGCCAGAAGGTTGAACACACGGCCTTTGGGCTTTGCGGCAACTTCCGACAGTCTGAACCCCAACGACATTGACAAAGACAATCTGCTTCAATTCATTTCGGCCCAGGATCTCAAAAGTTTTGGTTTGATTCCGGAATTGATAGGACGTTTACCGGTGCTTTCTTTCCTGAATCCGCTGGATGCCACAGCCATGCGCAAGATCCTGACTGAACCCAAGAACGCACTGGTTAAGCAGTATCACAAGCTGTTCGAAATGGAGAACATTGAATTGGAATTCAAAGAAGGTGCTTTGGATTTTATTGTTGAGAAGGCGGTTGAGTTTAAACTTGGAGCCCGAGGACTGCGTTCGATCTGTGAAGCGGTGATCAATGATGCCATGTTCGAACTTCCTTCCGATAAGACCATTGATCGATTGGTGATCAATCGCGCTTATGCTGAAGAAAAATTCAGCAAATCACATTACAGCAAACTGAAGGTGGCTTAATTCTGAAGTTTATTGGCGCAAATATTGTGTCATGAGCCTCGCGGTATTGTCTGAAGCCGATCCCGTATCCAGGATTTGGTAGACCCGATCATATTCCAAAATCATCCCTCTTCTATAAGCGTTATTTTCGATGAGGTTCTTCAATTCAGCATTGACCAGGTTAAATGTCGCTTCTTGCTGAATCAATTCTTTTACGACAACCTTATTGACCATTAAATTAATCAAAGAGATATATGGCACTTTCACCATTTTTCGGATGATGGCCATTTCTATTCTTCCTGCTTTGTAAACAACCACCTGGGGAACCTTAAAAATTCCGGTCTCCAGGGTTGCCGTTCCAGAGGTCACAATAGCGGCCTCAGCATGAGAGAGCAGATCATACGTGGCATCAAAAATAAATTTAACCGAAGCTGTATTTCGAAGAGGAGAATACAATTCATCCGGAAGGGAATGGATCGCCGCTACGGCAAACTGATACTGCGGATTGGCTTTGACCACCTCGGCCATAATGGGTACGATGCGTTTTAATTCCATTTTCCGGCTGCCCGGCAACAAGGCTATAATCTTTTTCCCTCCTGGAAATTCATTCTTTTTCAGAAATTGTGGATCGGGTTGGAAAGCCTTGACCGCATCCAGCACAGGATTGCCAACATAATCCACATCAAAATCAAATTTCTTGAAAAACGCCTTTTCAAACGGAAGGATCACAAACATCCTGTCGACATGAGCCTTCAACTGAAGTGCACGCGATGTGTACCAGGCCCAGACTTTGGGGGAAATGTAATAGAACACTTTGATTCCCATCTTCTTGCCAAACCGGGCAATCCGTCCGTTAAAGCCGGCATAGTCAATTAAGACAATGACATCCGGTTTGAATTGGAGAATGTCTTCCTTGCAGAATTTTATTTTTTGATAAATCGTAAACGCGTTGGTCACCAATGCCTTCAAACCCATAAAGGCCATGGCATCGTAATGGACGGCCAGATCCATACCCGCCTCTTTCATAAAATCACCACCAAACCCGCGAAAAGTGGCATGTGGATCATATCCCTTTATAGCTTTGATCAGATTGCTTGCATGTAAATCCCCCGAACGCTCACCGGCAACAAAATAATAACGCATGGGAAGTTATGATTTACAAATAAACAAATTCCAATTTCCTTTCATGAAGTGCTGTTGATCATTCCCCAAAATAATCAACATAATTGCGAGGGGTTTCATAGAGTCGAATCGAATGCAGTGAACCAAATTTGCTAATGGTTGAAATTTTCGGCCGCATTATTTTCCAGATTTCAACGATCAGGTTTTCACAACTGGCGAGCTTGTCCTTCATAAAATCCACATCCATATTGAGGTTTTTATGGTCCAGTTTATCGGTTACTTCAATCCGGATCAGCGTACTCAATTTTTTCAAATCAATCACAAACCCGGTTTCCGGATCAGGCTTGCCTTTTACGGTGATGATTAAATCAAAGTTATGCCCGTGCCAGTTTTCATTGGCGCAAGGTCCAAATACCGCTTCGTTCTTTTCCTTCGTCCACGCAGGGTTGTATAGCTTATGTGCTGCGTTAAAATGCTCTTTTCTGCTGACGTAGACCATGTAACACTGATTCAAATGATTTAATTGATTGCACTGACTCTTGCTGGCCAACCAGCAATGTAAAATTACGAGAATATTTCGATGGGCATTGACTTACGACGATTAACTGAGGTTTGATTCAAAGGGACTTACGGGGATGTCTCGAAACGGCTTACCCTGGATTGATAACGACTCAAATTTGTTGTTAAATTGCAGAAAATATTTGAGGATGATTATTGTTACAGGGGCTGCGGGTTTTATCGGAAGTTGTCTGATCAAGAAACTGAACGGGGACAACTTTAATGCCATCATCGCAGTGGATAAATTTGATGTCCCATCAAAGCGGAGCAATTTGGCGAGTGCCCGGATACAGGAGTTCGTTGACCGCGACCAGTTTATGGACTGGCTGGACAAAAATTATGAGTTGGTTGAATTCATTTTTCACATCGGTGCTAAAACCGATACGTCCGAATTCGATAAAGTCCTGCTGAACAGGTTCAATACCCAATACACTAAAGATATTTGGAAGCGTTGTATTCAATATCAAATTCCACTCGTCTACGCTTCCTCTGCCGCCACCTATGGATTAGGTAAAGAAGGGTATGATGACGACGAATCAAAAATTCATTTACTCAAACCTTTGAATCCATACGGCCAATCGAAACAGGATTTTGACCTGTGGGCCATTCAACAAAAAGAAAAACCCTTCTTCTGGGCGGGACTCAAGTTTTTCAATGTCTATGGCCCCAACGAATACCACAAAGGAAGAATGGCTTCGGTGATCTGGCATGCTTACAATCAAATCAGTAAAACCGGGAAAATGAAATTATTCCGGTCGCACAACCCTGATTTTAAGGACGGTGAGCAAATGCGCGACTTTGTATATGTGAAAGACGTCGTTGCCGTCTGTTCATTCCTCATGCACCATCGGAAAAATTCGGGAATCTATAACCTTGGGTCAGGTAAGGCAAGGACTTTCCTTGATCTGACGAGGGCGGTCTTTCATTCCCTGGACAAAAAAGAACAAATTGAATTTATTGATACCCCTGCGGATATCCGGGATAAATATCAATACTTTACCGAGGCGAATATGAATAAGTTAATTGGCATTGGGTATTCAAAATCTTTTCAATCGCTCGAGGAAGGAACGGATGATTATGTTAGAAATTATCTAGCCAAAGGGTCAGTGAATTACTGACCTCCGTGTAGAATTAAAATTTTTCTCCTTGCCTTGGTGCTTCCTAAATTGATTTGTAGAATATAAAATCCATTCGGAACCCACTGTGTAGTGAGCTGTAACTCTGGCTGATCAATGTCTTGAGCCAAATAGTTCTTTCCCAATAAGTCTGTCAACTTAAGATTTCCATTTGTCTTCTCCGGGATTTTTATCTTTATCCATTCTGAAGCTGGGTTGGGGAAAACCACAATAGCCTTTTCTTCATCAGCCAAACCGGCAATCGTCAGCGTGTCGGACACAATATTGCATTGGGCATCATACGCGACAACATAATACAACCCTTCGTTGCCATCAAACGCCAGGGATCGATTTATGGCACCCGGCTCGGCGATGCCATCCTTAAACCATTGGTACCGCTCCGCAACTGCAAAACTGATAAGGGTATTCCCATTGAAAATAATTTGATTTGGCGCCAGCGTATTTTGAACAATGTCAATATTTTTGGTTACAGAATTCGTTGATGCATGGTCGGTGACAGTAAGCGTTACTGGATAAGATCCGGTAGCGTCAAATTTCTTTACCGGGTTGATATCATGAATCGACGCATCATTGCTCCCCAATTTCCAGGTGTAGGTTGTGATGTCTCCTGAACTTTGATTTGTAAATTGAGTAAGCCCATCAGCACAATTAAAGCTCGTCTCAAAATCGGCAAACAAAATAGCATCACATTCGTTTTGTTGCCAGTTGGTTGCATTGGATAAAATACTGTGGACACCCGCGTTGACTACGGCAGTTCCGGTGATTCCCACATGGCTGATATTCAAGTAATCAAAACACAGTTTGGTGATATCTGAAAATGAGAGCAATGATGAAGCTGGAGATGTAATCGTGACTGACTTCATCGCATCTCCGCTGAGCGTCGTTTGAGAAGAAAGAGCCTGAACAGTTGAGGGACCCATATCCATTTCCGCTCCTGCCGCCAGGAACAATGTATCGATTTGGTTGGACCCGTTCAATTGAAGAAGCCCCTGTGACGAAATCTCTCCTATTTGGTTATTCCCATTAACAATCAGGGTTGCGCCAGCGCTAATTTTGATCTCGCCGGGGAAGTTCACCAATTGCCACTGGAGGGTGACCACGGCTGAGTCAATGATCAATGAAGAATGGTCAGCGGTAATTGTCAGTGAATTTCCATCCAAAATGCTGGACGCTGAGATTCTAATCTCCGTTTGATATAAATGCAGGTCTTTTGCCGTCGTGGAATTGATTAGGAATCTGGCTAAAGAGAATTTACTCGCCGCGATATTCAACGTTCCGGAGTTGAATTGCAATTCATCCACCTTGATGTTCCCTTTCACCACCCAAGAGCCGTTTTCAAAAATCAAAGTTGCGTTGGTCAAATTCCCATCGGGAGCAAATAAATTTCCGGAAGTTGATCCACCCAGAAAACGGAATATCCCTTTCGTCTGCACTGAAAACGAGGGTGATCCAACAATGCATTGAGAAGAAATGGTGAGCGTGTTGGTATTCAATGAAATTCCGGAAGGTTTTGAATTCATCCAGAGTAAAGAAGAGCAGGAAGCATCTTGCGTGAGCAAAATCAAATCGATTCCGATACCATCAAAGGAATTTTCATCAACAATGATTTGGTCGCCGGGACCTGGAATTTGAAAAATGGGGGTTCCTCCGCTGGCAAAAGACCAGTGGTTTCCATCAGCCCAATTGCCGGAATCTCCAACCCAATAAAATATTCTCGGAGCGGTAATAGATTGATAAGACAAGATCAATGAAAAATCCTGATGGCTGGTGGCCAGATTTGATTTATGCCTTACCACCAGTTTGTAATTCCTCGCTTCAGGGCTGGCAAATTCCAATTTCTCAACATTGTCGCGGAAATTGTCATCGAAAACAGCCTTGTGTGAAGGATTCGATGGATCCAGAGCCCACGGTAGTTGTTCGCGCCCCTGATCATCAATGATGCGAAGATCAAGATCATTGACCAGATTGAGCGTTGTCGGATCAAGAGAAGGTGATAAAGGATTTGCCGGAGGATCGGTCCAGGCAATCGTGGCGGTTATCTTTTGGTTTGTTTTCGGTGCGAGATCCATGCTAAAGGAACTGCCATTCTGTAACGACAACTCCTTTACCATCACATTTTGTCCATCCTGATTCAGGAGCGTTTTTGAGGCAGCGGCAACATCCAGAAGCCCCCATCCAAAACTATAATCCGGTCCGGGGAAACTTCCGGCTTCTTTCGCATTATGGATGGCGAGCGCTTTCAGGGTAGCCGCTTTCATAAAGTCGCCTCCATGGATTTTGCTGTACAATTCCTGCAATAAGATTAAAGATCCGGCCACGTTTGGTGTTGCCATGGACGTACCACTCAACGTAGTGTAGGTGTTTGTCCCATTGGCACTGAGCGAAAACAAGTTAACGCCCGCACCCACCAGATCGGGTTTGATGCGGCCATCATCTGTGGGGCCCCAACTGCTAAAGAAACTCATCGACACATCAAAGGGATTTGAATACGTGAGCACTTTATTAACAGCCCCCACCGTAATAATATTTTTGGCCACCGCCTCAGGAATGATACAATCAAATCCGGAGCCTCCATTGCAATCGGGAGGTTTAGAACCATTGCCCACGTCACCGCGGTCATTTCCGGTAGCCCATACGATGGTATAATAAGGAGCGAGTGCTGCAATCTGATCCATGGTTTGCGCGCGCGTATCATAAAACCCAAAGCGGTAATCTTCAATGGGGTTGATAGTGGAATCGCCGGTCCACTCCCACACACCACTGTTCTTAAACCAACCAGTGGCGGTGCCATAAGAATGACTCGAAAACAACAATGATGATTGATCCGGTTTTGCGAGGGCGGCCATCTCGGCTTCATCATTATCAAAATCATGTGAGCTGACTTGCGCCAGGGGCGCCATCCCTTTGGCCGCGGGATTGATACCGGTTGCAATGAGTGTCCCGGTGACGTGGGTAGAATGCGTGTCCAAGACAAGGCCCTCCTTTGCAATCACACGCTGACCCAGTTCGATATGATCTTTGACGATGCCAGCATCCCAAACCCCAACAAGCATTCCTTGGCCTTGCAAATTCAGCCCTAATGCGCCACCGCCAGCCAACTGCACTGCCCCGGTGGTAATCGCTGCCCCGGCATTGAGGGTTGTGAGATAAATAGGGAATCCTGAAGGAGTGATATCGACCAATCTTGCCGTGTTTCCCTTCTCATCATAAAAGGAAAGTGGTTTTGGATGGGCCAACAAATAGTCTTTTACTTTGGTCTGTTGATATGTGAAATGAACTGAACTAGCCTTCATCAATGACCCCAACGTAATGGGTTCCTGTTGTGCGCTGACCATGCCGGAGGATAAACTAATGCACAGGCTAAAAAAGATCCGTTTCATGGTACCACTTATGAATCAAGTTACAGACTATTGAGTAACCGTGAAATATAAGTGAAATGTAAATATCGCAGTTTAGTCATAAACTGAGCGGAGTGTCATAAGCCAATTCTATGCATAAAAAAGCCGCGCAAGATATCTCGCGCGGCTTTTTTTAACTTTATTTAATCCTTATTTTTTATCCGTGTTGGTTTTCAATCCCCATATTTCAACATGGGCCTTTTTGTCCTTGTAGTTGGGTATTGTTTTGTACACGAGTACAATTTTCTTTAGCGTACGTTCACCGCCATTTAAATTGATGATGTCGCTTTCGCCTGGTGCTTTGATTGAAGCACGGATCTTGAGATTCTGATTGTCGCCGCTTTCGTAGTACGCTTCAGCGCCCATTAAATCGATCGGGGCATCATCCACTTTTAATTTGATGGCAGAAAAACGATTGGCCACCAAAATAACAATCTCATCGCGTTCTTTCTGGAAATCAACCTTCGTTTCTCCAATCTTATGCCATCCCTTTTTATCGCTTGTGACGACTTTTGGCAGCTGTGCAAATGCAACGCCATATCCGGCAATCGCAAGCAAAGCAATAATCATAGTTTTTTTCATAGTGCATTAATTTAAGTTGCTGTAGGCCTGTAAATAACGTGCCGCACCCGCTTGCCCTATTCTATTGAAAAACAAGAAGACCCTTTAACGTTTGTGGGGAAAAAAGTACACACAGCGGAAAAGGGCGCCTATACATTCAAATAAAAGTATGGCCACGGATTCCAAGATAAGATTTAATCTGTGGCCCTTTTCCGAGCACGCAGCTCGCGGTCATAATTCAAAAGAACTCGCAACAATCACAATTAAACCATTACCTTCAAACATTCTAGTTAGCCATTGTACATTCAACTTTAAATCTTTTTGTTATGCGAAACATTCTCCGGTCAGCCGTTTGCCTTGCACTCCTTTTCATCACAACCCTGATACCGGTTACCGGACTCACGCAATCGCTTAAAAAAATCGTACTCATCGCCGGAAAAAAAACGCACGGCCCGGGAGAACATGAATATGTAAAAACCGTAAACCTCCTCAAAGTGATGCTGGACCATGCCCCGAACCTAAAAGGAGTAAAAACCGAAATTCACTATGATGGATGGCCTGCCGATCCCACCACCCTCAACGATGCGAATGTGATTCTCATCTATGCCGACGGCACCGACGATAAAGAGGACCACGATCCCCTTTTTGTTGGCGACCATTGGTCTGTTATCGAAAAACAAATGAAACGCGGATGCGGTCTGATGGTTCTCCATTATTCTACGTTTGCCCCCAAACGGTATGGATCACAATTCATGGAATTGGTAGGTGGCTATTTTGATTATGAAAATGGTAAGCCCGGCGTATCGGGACGGGACGCCTGGTATTCTGACATCAAAACAGAAACCGCCATGGTCAGGCCTGTCGCCACCCATCCCATTGCACAAGGCCTCACGCCATTTGAGTTACATGAAGAATTTTATTTCAAAATGCACTTTCAGGAAAATGACCATCGACTCAAGCCCGTATTAAATGTTTCGATAACGGGTGTTGCGAAAGAGCAAACGATCGCCTGGACTGTGGAGCGCAACGACGGTGGCAGGGGATTTGGATTTACCGGCGGGCATTTTTATAACAATTGGGAAATTTCAAATTATCGGAAATTAATTCTCAATGCAATCGTCTGGACAGCCGGTGCTACCGTTCCGGCTGGTGGTGTGGAGTCGCGAAATTACAATGACGAAGAAGTCGCCAGCCTGCTCTCAGGCAAGTGAACAAGGATCAAATTTTTGGTTTTTCGGAAACCAACCCATTTCGAATACATGAATATTTCCAAATCAGCATTGACCATTGGAATTGTCGGCGCCGGGGGATTTGCAGGTTTTGCGGCAAAGGCTTTTTTACAAGTTGAAGGGATAAAAATCGTTGCCATTACGGATATCCATTTCACTTCGGCCACACAATTGGCTGATGAATTGGACGCGAAAGCTTATCGCGATTATGAAACGCTTTTGAAAGACAGCAGCATCAACCTGGTTTACATCGCCACTCCACCCTATTTACATTATTCACAATCGAAGATGGCCTTGCTGGCTGGCAAGCATGTGATTTGTGAAAAGCCGGCCGCATTGAAAACTATTGAGGCGGAAGAACTGGTTTCTATCGCAAGAGCGGGCCAATTGCTGTATGTGATCAACCTGATGCAACGCTACAATCCCTTGTTTGCCCTTGTCCGGAATTTGGTGAAGGAGAAAGTACTGGGTGATTTTCTGCACGGGTTTTTTGAAAACTATGCAAGCGATGAGAATCTCAATCCAGATCATTGGTTTTGGGATGAAGAAAAAAGCGGTGGAATTTTTATTGAACATGGGGTTCATTTTTTTGACTTATTTTCAGGGTGGCTGGGTGCTGGCGAAATGATTCATGCAGCACAATGGCAACGGCCTGATGTCGAAAAAAAGATAGTGGACCGGGTAGAGGCGACCATCAACTACCCAAAAGGTCCCGTGACTTTTTACCATGGTTTTGATCAACCCAAGATTCTAGACCGGCAGGAAATGAGATTGCTATTTGAAAAAGGAGACATTACCCTCTATGAATGGGTTCCCGTAAAAATTCGCCTCCACGGTTTGTTTAAAAAAGAACAACTTCAAGAACTTGAGCGTACTCTGGGGGTTCATGCGATCGTCCGGCACAATCAGCCTGGTGCAAATCAAAAAGTGCGTGGACGTTTTCATGATCTGATTTTTGATGATCATGTCACCCTGGAATCCGGCAGCATTTCTGACAAACAGGGCCGGTACCAGCAATTGTTGATCGACATGATTAAGGATCAATGGAATTGGATATTGGACCGCACTCATGTCCGCGTAATCAATGAAAACAACGCGGTAGAATCACTGCGCATGGCCGAGGAAGCCACAAGGATATCAAAAAGCTACGCAGCTCATTCTTCCTGAAGCAGGTCGATGATTTTCAAAAAGTCATTTCGGCTGCTGGAGCGATCAATTGATTCCTCCAGCGGGATGCCTTTTATTCCTTTGGAAAACATTCGGATGACGTCCAGGTCGGACAATTGATACTCGAAGGTGATGGATTCCCGAAACTGATTTGCTAATTCTTTGGCTGACATGAAGTAAGTTACTTTGGATGGCAGGCTATTACTTTTTCGATTCGATATTTTTTATCCGGATATTTCGCTCACAGGTCTCGTTAATGAGACTCTTAAAATGTACTACGTCTTCTGCAGCATTGAAACAGTACTTTAATTCCCATCGCGTAACCCCTTTTGCGAATCGCTTCGCCACCTCGATGTCCGTCAACCCGGAAAATTGAGGTGCTAATTCCTTCTTGAGTGCAGACGCTAAAGCTTCAAGGGTCATAACGAATAAAGGGGGTAAGTAACATAAACCATCGTCCGGGTCGGATAATCCCCACAATGAACACTTCAAAGGTCTTCATTGCGCATTAGAAACCACCATTTGGCCGATTTTAATTCAAAATATTTTGAATTTACCTCCAACAGTTGAAAAAAGCGGTTAACGAATTCCGTAAAGGCATTCAAATTCCTCCACTGTATTTCCTTTTGCAATCTTGATGGTGTACAAACCCGGCGCTCTTTGAAAGAAATCGATAATCATCTTTCTTTTTATCACTTTCTCCGTCACCAACATCACGCCCTGTGTGTCATAAACTTCAATGGTTGCGCCCAGAAATTCTTTATCCACTTTAAAATAGAAAACCTCCCTTTGTACCGAAATTACAAAAACATGGTGCGACTCCGGATTTTGGCCAGCCAAAACAGCTGTGCTCGACAGCAAAATAACCAGGGCTATTAAATGTGTGATTTTCATGGCTTCAATCTTTTTTGGTAGGATTAAGACAAGGTTCATACCAAAACACAAAACAACGAAAATCAGGGTAAATCCGCCACAGCCCAGTAATTATTTTACCAATTATAAACTTTAATCCCTTTTTGGGATAAAGGATCATCACAAGATTAAAATTAATGTTATCCGGGAAAAGTCAAAGGTGGAAAATAAATTACTTCCTCTCTCTTGGCTCCCTCGGAGCCTCCTGTTTATAGAAATATCAATTTTCCCTTCCTTCATCGTCAGTAGCTGCCTTTTTACGGTCCACTGCGGGGTTTAATTTCCCGATCTTGTAGCTGAAATTTACTTTTACGATAAAGTTATAGAGGGTATTGCTTGTGGACTGCACCAAGTAGGCAGATTTCAATTCCGAAAAAACTTTATAGGAAGGGGTCACAAAGTTATCCACCCCAAAGCCAATACTTCCGTTCTTCCCCAGGACATTTTTCCTTATGCTCAAACTATGACTGATTACATTGGTGCGATAGCCCTGAAGGTTAATTGATTTTCCCTGAAAAAAACTAAAGAATTGCAAACTCCAGCCCTTGGAAAAATTGTAATTCCCAAACAAACGATAATTGCGGACGAGTCCCTGGTTCCGTGCATTGAGATGGGGATCATTGGAATTGTTTTTCAATATCCGATAATACATATCCGTTCCACCATTGATTGTAAATCGGGAGGAGGCGATGATACTCGCAAAAATAGAAAGCCCATAGTTGGCTTCTGTACCGATATTCTGAAAAATAGAAATAACAGTATCCCCTCTGATACTTCTTGCTTGTTGAATATCATTTGTGTTATTCCGGATGAAGGTCGAAAAATTGATCGTTGTACTTTTAATTCCCGTCTTATAAGCGATTTCATAATTGTCCGCATATTCCGGTTTTAAATTGGGATTGCCCTGCGTGGCATTGATCGAATTGGATGTTACAATGTTGGGGTTTAGATTTTGAAATGACGGACGCTGAATGCGTCGATTATAAGAGGCTTTTATCATATTTCCGTTTTTTAGTTTCCTGGAAATATTAATGCTCGGTACCAATACACCATAAGAAGGTATTTTAATATCCGGCATTCCATCAAAGTGCGCCTGGATATGTGTGTATTCGTAACGGCCCCCGGCTTTAAACGTATAATTTTTTTGTGTTGCCAGCGTATAGGAAACATAACCGGCTGTAATACTTTGGGCATATGTAAAACCATTTGAAAGCGATGGCTTTTCGGATTGCACATACGATCCATCTGCGCCTTGCGAAAGCCAATACCGGTATTCGCTGGTGACGGTCCTGACAACGTCTTTGGCACCAAATTCAATGAGTTGATTTTTGTTGAGTGGTTCCTGATAATCCGCCTGAAAGGTAACTTCCCGTGTGGCACCCTGATTTGCATTCCTTGAGCGGCCTAAAATAGATTGATCCCCTGCATTGATGGCATTGATCACGAAACCACTGTTCTGATTACTTCGGCTGTAAATACTCATGAAATTAAATTCCCTGTCTTTTTTTGTGAAGGTTTTGGTGTAGTTCAAGCTGGCGTCAATATTGGAACCAGTAGTGGAGGTCTTTATATTTTGTAATTTGGAAACCAAGCTATCAGGATAATAAGTCTGCGTAAACAAGTAATCCTGAAATGCGGTTTGAAGGCGTTGACCGTATCGCAAAGATGCGGTTAACGCATTGTTTTTGTTGATATCATAATCCCACCCAAAAGTATATTGGCTGTTTGCTCCCTGGTTTAGAGTATGGGCACTTTGCAAATTCAGGATCGTATCGCCGTTATTTTGGGTTATCTGTCTGTTGGTGAAATCTCCAATCACATGATACGTCGAGCGCACAAAGCTGCCCAGGGAAAATCCCATCTTTCCTTTGCGGTAATTGCCATTTACTCCCAGGCTGGAGCCCCTGGAGCCGACGCTTCCATCGGCCGTAAAGAAAATGCCTTCCAGCGTATTTTTCTTCAGGACAATATTGATAATCCCGGCAGAACCTTCGGCGTCATATTTCGAGGAGGGTGACGTAATCACTTCTATCATTTTGATCATGTCTGCAGGTATCTGCTTAAGGGCGTCAGCAACACTGGCAGCGGTAATGGTCGAAGGCTTGTTGTTGATCAGAACTTTTACATTTGAGCTGCCGCGAAGTGAAACATTTCCGTCCGGATCAACCGAAAGCATGGGGACGCGCTTCAGTACATCTGTTGCGTCTCCTCCCTTTGTGGTGGCGTCTTGTTCTGCGTTGTAAATGGTGCGATCTACTTTTTCCTCAACCAACGTTTTCTGACCCTGAACAACTACTTCCTGAAGTATTTTTACATTCACACCAATTCGTATTGATCCTAAATCAACTACATTCCTCTTTTCAGCAATCGTTACCACTATCTTCTTTGTTTCATAGCCTATAAAAGAGAACACAACCAGAAGCTTGCCCAGGGGTAACCGGGATATCTCAAATCTTCCTGCATCATCACACACTGCACCGTCAAATGGTTTATTCGTCAATGGCTCGACAATTGCAACATTGGCAAACTCTACAGGTTTTTGAGTAAGAGAGTCTATAACTACTCCGGTAATATGACCATTTCCTTTTGGCAAAATAGGGATGCCCGACTGGTTTTGAGCGAAACTTAATTGCGTATAACCGATTGCGAAAAGAAGAAGTACCAGATGCCTCATTTTAGATTTATGCTTATTCCTGTTGACTTTGTGGTATGAGGAAGTTTATAAATTAAAATGGAGCCTGGACAAGGCCCCATTTTAATTTTTTTGCAGCTTACTATTTCTTACCGTATTCAAGAATCATGAATGTGCCCGGGACAACCTTAGGGCGAGGGTTCGGGTTTTCAGTCGTCGCGGCTGGCCGTTCGCCATACGTTGCAGTAGCTAAAAAAACATGATTGGTTTTATTATCATAGGCAATCGTCCTGGCCCCCACCGCTGTCTTTACGTTTTCAATTACCTTAAACTCATTCGGTGAAATTTCCTGAATGATGGTGATGGTGCCCTCACCGTTGGAACTAATGGCCAGTTTGGAAACCGGATCAAAAACGGCGCCATCCACCCTTTTTCCAATGGGAACCTGAGCCACTATTTTTCCATCATCCGAATTGATCACCATCATCAATTCATTATGACATGCAGCAAACAGCCTATGAGTTGCCCGATCCATGGCCAGTCCTGTAGGTTCTTCTCCGGGTGTGATTTTCCAACGGCTCTTGATCTTCAACGTATTTGCATCGAACGAAACAATTTCATGGCTGTCTTCAAGGTTGACAAAAATTGTACCCTTTTCATCTGACACGCCGGCCTCAAGGGCGTCACCTCCTATTTCGATGGTGCCAACGACTTTTCCGGCTGTGATATCAATCGCAGTAGTACTTCCGCCGCTATGATTAAAAACAAAGACACGATCCGAATAATTATCGTACAACAATGCATCGGGATTCTTGCCGGTCGGCAATTCAACAATAGGTTTCAATGTTTTTAAATCAAAAATCGTTACGGTACTACTTCTTCCATTCGTCGTAATTCCGCGACCTGCTTTGGGGACGACTGCAATACCATGGACGCCTTGCAAATTGGGAATCACACCAATCTTTTCGTGGGTGTCGGCATTCAGTACCTCAACTTGAGTACCGTGCGAGGCATAAAGTCGACGGTTTTCACTGTCGACAACCAGGTAGTCCCAGCCTCCTTCACCTCCTATCACTGTTTTTTTGATCAACTGATATCCCGATTGGGCATTAAGATCGCCTGGCGAAATACTTGCCCCCAGGAATACGAGGGCGTAGAACAAGAAGAACCTACTGGTGTTTTTCATAGCATTTTTGTTTTTATGTTTAGTCGATTAATTATTCTTTATCCTGCTTTAATTGATTAGTCATTTGTTATTCAACAAATCACAAATCTAAAGACTACTCAACTCACTCTTTGTATAACAATCTCATCAAACTGGGTAGCACCAACAGCAACAATGGCAACCCGGCAATAAAACCACCTATCACAGCGATGGCCAAAGGCTGTTGCATTTGAGCGCCCAATCCGATACCCAGTGCAAGTGGCAATAATGCCAGGATGGCTCCAATGGCGGTCATCAGTTTTGGGCGAATTCGCAAGGCAATCGCATAATTGATTGACTCATCAACGTTCCCGGTCGCCAGCAGATTTTGTCTGAATTGATTGACGGTGAAAATTGCGTTTTCCGCAATAATGCCTACGATCATGATGATCCCCGTGTAACTGCTCACGTTCAGCGGTATACCAACGATAAACAGCGACAGAATGCAGCCGCTGATGGCCGTGACGGAAATGAACAATATCAAAAACGAGATTCTCCATTCCTTAAAGAGGAACATGAGAACACCAAAGACAAACAAGATGGCCATGCCAAGAATCGTCAGCAATTCCTTAAACGATTGTTGCTGTTCTGCATAAGCGCCACCATAGGATATAGTGTAACCCTGCGGTAAAGGCAAATTATCACTAAATTTCTTTTGAATATCCTGTATTACACTTCCCAAATCGCGATTGTCCAGGCGCGTTGTCAGGATTACATTTGATTTCAAATCTTCTCTCCGAAATTGAATTTCACCCGGAATTATTTTCACATCGCAAAAAAAGGACAGCGGACGTACGGTCCCATCGGGCAGGAAGATGAGTTGCCTTTTCAGGCGTTCCAGATCATTGTCTTTAAAATTAGCAAAGCGCATTAATATTCTCCGCATTTGCTCCCCCTCCTGAAGCTGTCCTATTTGCAACCCACCCGTCATGGCTGCTTGAGCTGGTGAAGGCGTAGCCACATTGGCATTCAACCCCAAAGGAATCCCACTGGTGTAAGCCGTGAGTTGCGATTGAAAATCAATAAGTGAAATCTTATACAGGGCTAGTTTTTCCTGATCCGGAAGAAAGACAATGGACGGACCTGTCGGCACAAGCCCATTATTAATGTCTGCAACTCCGGTTATCGCCTGCAATAGGGTATCGGCCTTTTTCGATAGTCCTTTCAACACCTCATAATTATCCCCAAATATTTTAATCTGTATTGGCTGAGGCGTACTCATCAGATCTCCCAGCAAATCTGAAATCCGTTGTCCGAAAGAAATTTCCTCCATGGCAACCACGTTTCCTTCAATCTCTTTTCTCAGCTCACTGATTACCTGATCTGTTGTTTTTGTTCTATTTTTTTTTAATTGAATGGAGTAGTCACCAATGTTGGGTGGATCACTTACAAAGGCCATGTGAATCCCTGTTCTTCGTGAATAGGATTCCACATCCGGATGCGCAACAACAATCTTCTCGATTTCCTTGCATATGGCGTCCGTTTCCTCATTGGAGGTTCCCGGGGGTGAGATATAGTCCAACACAATAGTGCCTTCATCCAGCTCCGGCAAGAATCCTGTTTCGAGTTTGCCGGAGGCCCACCATGCAGAAGACACAAGCCCGATGACCAACAAAATGGCTATGATAGGCTTATTAAAAAACCAGGTAAGCCATTTCAATCGATTTACTGAATCCCCCACGCTATGATGGACGGGGTTTTTGAGAGAAGACTTGTAGCCAATCAACAGGTGTAGCACCGGCAACAACAACCAGGTAACTAAAAATGAAGTGACCATCGTCAGTTGCATGGTGTCGGAAAGCTCTCTGAAAAAACTTCCTGCTAATCCGCTCATCAATCGAAATGGAAAATGGATTACGATCGTGGCCAACGACGATCCCACCATGGCCGGGAATAAACCGTGAATGGCTTCCCGCACGATAGTAAAGCGGTCCTTTTCAGGGTGATCCTCATGACCACGGTAAATTTGCTCGATGATTACAATGGCATCATCGATGATCAATCCGATTGAAGCAGCAATGGCACCCAACGACATAATATTAATCGAAATCCCCGCGAGATAGAGGACCAATATTGTAAAAGCGAGGGTCACGGGTATAGTGAGCATCACCACCAAGCTAGACCTCCACGATCTCAGAAAAATGATCATTACAATGAGGGCGAGAAATAAACCCTCATAAATTGTTTTAATAACACTGTCAACGCTGTCACCTACAAATGCGCTTTGATTATAGTACGGTCTTAATTCATATCCTTTTGGTAAAATCTTTCTGGCTTCAACCGCCTTATCTTCCACCTCTTTGGCAAACTCAATCAGGTTAACTCCCGGTTGTTTCACCAAGTCAATCAATACCGCATTGCTCCCGTTGGCATTGATAATAACAAATTCCTGTTGCTCTTGAATTTCAATCCTGGCAACATCTTTCAGTTTGATAATTCGATTGCCGTCATTTTTTAGAACGATATCGTATAATTCATCGATCCCATTTACGCGTGTGTCGGTGAGGGAAAGGTAGAGTCGGCGGTAATCGGAAACATATCCATTTGACAATACAAAATTATTGGTATTAAACGTTGCTATGATGCTTGCGGGCGTAATGCCAAGAGAAGAAAGCCTTATTGGGTCTGGGATGACTACAAAATCCTTTGCTCGCCCGCCCCTGACCACCACATTTGAAATCCCCTGCACCTGAGAAAAGATTGGTCGTAACAATAAGTTTGCCTGATCGCGAAGCGCTACCTGGCCGTGTTCCGTACTTTCAAGTGTGAAGCCGTACACCGGGAACAACGATTGGTTCATCGCTTCAATGGAAAAATTTACCCCCAGCGGCAGGAAGTTCTTGATTTCATTAATCCTGCTTTCCAATTGCGTTTTTTTCGCGTACGTATCTAATCCCCATTTAAAAAAGACATCGATGGTGCAGGTCCCGCGGCTTGTACTACTTTTTACAATGGTTACCCCCGGCACCCTCTTCACGGCGGTCTCCACGGGTTTTGTAACCGTAATCATCATGCGGTCAATGGGAATCTGTCCGGCATCCGCGATGATGGTAATACGGGGAAACAATACTTCCGGGAACAGGTTAGTTTGCATGCGGGTGTAGGAAAATACACCCGCCACAAGAAATAATATCCCGATAAACACAATGGGTTTGGCGAAAATCTGAAAATAATTTTTTGAAGGGGTCATGGCCGGAAAAGCGTTAGCGGTTCACTTTAACATAGGCCGTATCCGGTAACCCATAATTCCCAGAGGTCAAAAATTGAGCAGCGGGTTTAAAGATGGGCTGTAGCACTTCTACAGACTCCCGGTTTCGGTTGCCGAGTTGCACATTGATTTTAACCGCCGTTGTGTCATTGACCAATTCCATCACCCAAAATTTTTCAAGCATTTCATCGCTCAATACGCAAGCCTTAGGGAGTACTTGCTGAAGTTTCCCGGTGTTCTTGTCAACGATCACTTTAACGATAAGATTTTCGGGAAGAAAAACCATATCATTGGCCTTCGCTAGAACAGTCTGTGTTTGCGACAATGCATTCATGGTGGTGAGCGGGGTCGTAAAGGTCGCGGGGTGAAGCGAATTATCAGGTAACAGCAATGAACATTTCATGCCGGCTCTGGCAAATGCAATAAATTCAAAGGGGACATTTACGGCAAACGCCAGGGCGCTGCTTTCTGCTATCGTACAAAGTTGTCCTCCTTCCAGCACATAGTCACCTATTTGTTGCTTATCTAATGTGCTGATCATGCCTGAGGCGGGACATCGGACAACAATTAGTCCGAAAGTGGCGGATGTCGAATCTGGAGTAATAAGCGAAGACCCCAATGCCCGGCGCTCTTTGGTTTCCAATTGATAAAGGACCTGACCTTCTTTCACCGGGTCACCCAGTTTAATAAATACCCGGTTGATAAAGGCAGGAATGGGGGATGTCACCACATTGCGCTTCAGGTACAGGGTATTGGCAAACAACGTGAGTTCATCCTTGACAATTCCTGTGTGCAGTGCAACGACCTCGACCGAAACTTTGGCCTTTGCCTGAATGTCTTCTACGGCTGACGGCCTGCTACAGGCGCTTAACAAGAATACAAGAGGAATGATGAGTTTACGGGCGGGTCGCATAGGTTACCAATTCCAGTAGTTGTATAAGTTGATTAAGAGCTGCTTGTTTGTCTGAAGAAGAACAAAGTCACGTTGGGTGACGGCCAGGCTTTTCAAGGTGGCGATATAATTAATCACGGAAATTTGGCCGCGGCTCAGTTCCTGCTTATAAAAATCAAGAAGCTTTTGATATTCCTTTAGCTGATCGACGGTGATTTCAAAACGCTCCGCGACGGATTTCAATTCTGTTCTTATTCTGTTCTTGCGTGTACCATTTTGTAAATAAAAGAAACGCTTATACACCTGGGTTGACCTCATCAGAACGGCTGTGCGCTGTTGGGTAATATCTCGTTGTTTACCATCCGTCAAAGAAAGGATAAAGTTTACGCCAGCACTCATTCCCAATCGATTGGGAATCGTTGGCGCATAAACCGCATTGAGTCCGGTATTGGCATACAGGCCAACAACTGGCTTGTATTTCAATTCAAATACTTTTTGCGCTGCGCTCAGGTTTAGACTATCCAGTCTGTATCGCTCGGTAAACTTTGACACCAAAACATCTTCCTGCATTTGAAGATCAATATCCTGCAAAACCTGATAGGTTGTGTCGGCAATACCGCACATTACCCTTAAATCCATCAGGTCTCTTCGATAGGTGGACCGGAAAGTGCTCAATCCAGTCTGTTGGGTTTTCTGTTCGATGATTAGTAAAGAAAGATCAGATTGTTTGGCCATACCGTTTTCAACGAGTTTTGAAACCATGATCCGCTGGTCACGGATGATCCCTATCAGGTTATCCAGATATTGGGTTTGCTTGTAGTCCTGAAGACAAAGAATGTATTGATCTGTGATGAATTTTTCCAGATCGTGACTGGTGAGTTGAATATTATTCTGATTGATCTGGCTGCCAATCAGAACTTGCTCGGCGGCGGCTTTATAGCGGACACCGTTGAACATGGGCTGATTCCAATTGAGCATGCCCTGATAGGTTCCAGCATTGCTCGCTGCGATATCATATCCTGAGTATTTATCCGCACCGGGAGAATTTAACACCAATTCAGATTTTCCATTATCCCTGGACACAATCGGTGCGAACATGTAACTTCCCGTGAGCGAGATTTGGGCTTTGGTATAAAATGACTTCAACCGATCCGCTTCCAATCGGGCCGCTTCACTTTGGTTCTGGTTATCCTGGATTAATGGGCTGTTTCGCTTTCCCTGCTCGACATAATAAAGGAGATCCTGTGAAAAAAGGCTGCTGGTGCACTGAACCAGCGCTACCGTTAAGCCCAGTGTTATAATACATTTTAGCATCGGAGTTGAAATTATGAGTAACTAAAAGAATCACCGGTAGTAAAATTCTACCGGTGATTCTTTTATGAACACCATTAATGACTCAGTCTTTGTCTTCCTTGCCTTTTTCCTTTTTAATTTTCTTCGACAATTTTCCCTGGGCATCAAAAATGAGATCGAAATGTTCACTTCCTTTTTCAACTTCTGCTTCAAAAGTGGTTACTCCCTTCGCCAAAATCTTAGCGACTTCCAATATTTTATAACCGGCGAAGTCTTTAGCCAATGTATTTTGAACCGCTGAAGGCAATTCACTTTTGCCAATTTCATTTTCTATTTCCAAAATGGTTCCTTTGGAATCCAACACGACTGACATATCCTGCTTACCCTGATCAAAACTGACTTCAAAAGAACCATTTTCTTTCTCCCATTTGACTTCTGTAGCAGTCGGATAAGCCTTGGCAAAGGATGATTTTACGGCAGCGGGAACTTCGCTTTCTTTGATCTGTTGACCGTGGACATGGCTTAATCCTAAGCCAAGTGCAATTACGATTATTAACTTTTTCATAGTTGTTTTTTTGTTATATCCGAAACTAACGAAGTGATTCTGTAGAGAATTAGAATTTTAGAGCAGCACCGTCAGAATGTGCCTGTTTTCGGCAAAATCATAAGTAATGCGCAAGCCTGTGTTGTCACCAATTCGCTTTACAATGGCCAATCCCAGCCCCAGGCTGGAAGGGTGTTGGTTTCCCTTTTGAAAACGGTCAAATATTTTTTCACGCGAAATCGACAAGGCGGGTCCGCTGTTGGAGATTGTCCAGGCGGCCTTTCGAATTGTAATCTCTACGTCGCCGCCTTCTATATTGTGCCGAATAGAGTTGGCAATGAGGTTGGAAAAAAGTATTTCCAGAAGGGCCTTATTGAAGGTGATCGTAATCCGTTCCTCACAATGTGTTTGCAGGTGCAGTCGCTTCCTTTGGATTTGATCATTAAATTGCGCCAGCAGTTGAAGTGTGAACCCGGTTATTTCCACCGGCTCCGTTTCAATAAATTGATGGTTGTCAATTTTAGCCAGCAAGAGTAAACTTCTATTCAGTCGATTCAGCCGGGTAGTGGCATCGAGCAAAGATTGAATGAGCATGGCTTGTTCCGCTGAAAGCTGCGATTGCAGTAGCAAATCCAATTTGGCCTGAAATACAGCCAGCGGCGTTTGCATCTCGTGCGAAGCATTTTCTGTAAACTCCTTTTGATGCAGGTAAACTTGATAATTTTTGTCAGCCAATTGCATGATGGCCCTGTTAAGATCCTCAAACTCCTTTACCAGGGACCGGTCAAGTTGTATAACCGGATTTTTATCCATTTCAAATTGTTTCAATTTATCAAGTGTGCTGTAGAATGGTTTCCATATTCGCTTTGAAACCATTCCATTGATGATGATGAGTCCGGAAAGCAAGATGATGAGCAGAACGACCTGGGCAAAAACAATGGCGGTGATGAGATCATCGCTTTCTACGAGTGAAATGCGCAAAATGAGATGATACGCTTTGTTGTGAATCAAAATGGAGGATGATAAAACCCGGTACGGTTCCATTTCATTGGCCAGACTGTCGTAATGAATGATCGAATAAATACTATCCTGAACAGCACGGTCTGTAACACTCAGTCTAATATCCCCATCCAGTTTTTCCCAGAGCCGGATATCCTCTTCCGATCGGATATCTTTAATTCTGAATTGAACCTCCTGCTTGCGCAGCAAAAGTGTTTCGTCAACATCAGCCGTGAAGAGTCCATCGATCACAAAATAAAATGCCGGAATACTCACCAGCACGACCACAACCGCGTAAATCAAATAGTGGATAATGGTACGGTTGAGTAGTCTCATGGTTTCCATTCAAATTGATAACCGAGGCCATATACGGTTTTGATGTAATCTGCACATCCGGCCTCAGCTAATTTTTTCTTCAGATTCTTAACATGAGCGTAGATAAAGTCATAATTGTCAAAGACATCGGCATCATCGCCGGAAATATGTTCTGCAATGGCATTCTTAGCTACGACCTTATTTTTGTTGGAGACGATAAACAACAACAGTTCAAATTCGCTATGGGTCAAGTCCACCTTTCTATTATTCACCCGTACCGTCTTCCCCGGTATATCAACGGAAAGTTCATGAAAAGTAAGCAGATCAGAACGGTCAAATTTGTTTCGTCTGATATTGGCCTTTATTCTGGCACCCAATTCTGCAAGATGAAAAGGCTTTGGCAGGTAATCATCTGCGCCCAGGTTGAGCCCTTTGATTTTATCGTCCAATGCATTCTTGGCAGAAATAATAATTACCCCGCTGGTCTTATTGAGTCTTTTCAATTCCTTTAAAAGATCCAAACCATTTCCCGCTGCCAGATTGACGTCCAGCAGGATGCAGTCATAATCATACAACGAAATCTTTATTCTGGCCTGTTCAAATTCAAAAGCTACCTCACACACATAGTTTTCTTGTTTGAGATATTGCAGAATGCTTTCGACCAGTTCTTTTTCGTCTTCGATGATCAGTATTTTCATAACTAAGAAAGCGGCTAACGGATAAACAAAATAACACTTATGATTCTTGGAGTCGGCAAGGCTTCGGCATATATTTATCAAATTTTTTCTTTGACAGGCGGCAATATCATCGTTTTGGCGAGGTTCTACACGGACCAGTTGCAGTTACCAAAGTTTAAATTGTAGATTGTATTGCCGTTGATGAATTGCTGGCGAATGGACGATGAAAAACACGCAAGCCACAATAAGGGACCTAGCACTTAGATTGAATACCTCCATTTCAACCGTTTCCCGCGCATTAAATGGGCATCAGGATATTCGACCGGAAACCAGGAAAGCAGTACTGGAAATGGCTAAAAAGCTTCACTACGAACCCAATCGCGTAGCACAAAGCCTGCGTATCAACAAAACCAACACACTGGGTGTCATCGTGCCTGAGATCGTGATGCACTTCTTCTCATCGAGCTTAAGCGGAATGCAGGAGTATGCCGCCAAACACGGCTACAGCATGATGGTTTGCCAATCGATGGAATCGTTTCGAACTGAAAAATCCAACATTCACACCTTGGTATCTAACCGGGTTGACGGCTTGCTCATCTCGCTTTCGAGTGACACCAAAACCTTCGACCACCTTCAACAATTGATTGATAAAAAAATTCCAATTGTATTGTTCGACAGGGTGTGTGACAAATTGAATGTGTCCAAAGTGGTGGTGGATGATTGTAAAGCATCCTTCCGGGCCGTAGATTACCTGGTAAAAACAGGATGCAAAAGGATCGCCTACCTGGGTGGACCTCAGAATTTATACATCAGTCAACAACGACAGCGTGGTTATCTTGAGGCGCTTCAGAAAAATAACATTCCCCTGTCAGACGAATGGATTATTCATTGCACCGA
>JAYVXP010000241.1:0-31476 GCA_043785125.1 Bacteroidia bacterium | reverse complement strand
CGGCGTTGACGAAGATGGTCATCGCAGTGTCCGAAGCGTTCATCGGGAATCTCTTGTGGATCGTCCTCATCGCCACGGCCGCGTCGGTCGGCGTCGTGAGTCAGAAACCCCGCCCAGAAATGTTTATTGATAATATGTGCGATGAGACAAGTCTTTAGAAAAGGTGATTTCACCAACCGAATTTTCAAAACCCGACCCGCACACTTATTTCCAACCCCGTCCTGTAGGGACGGTATGTTTGTAGAAAATGGAATGAAACAAGAAGTTGTGTCCTGTAGGGACACTACCTTTCGATCCGACAAAATGACATTCAATAACCTAATGAATCGGCTTAAAAATATATTGTTTATCAAATTTCAATTCGAATTTTTCCAAGAGTTGAATATACTCCTGTTCAAAATTTATTCTTGCATGGTGTTTTTTCTGATTGGCAATATATTCATAGACCTGATTGATCTGACTCCTTCCATATGAAAAGGCGCCGTAGCCTTCTTGCCAGGAAAAACGTCCCGTTACATATCTTTGTGCATTGATCCATTCAGAAGATTCTCCCTTAACCATCCTCATGAAATCGGCTATAGATTGTGTGGTGTGTAAACCGACAAATAGATGTAAATGGTCTGCTACCCCGTTAACGGCAATCATTTTATGACTTTTGTTTTGCACAATCCCTGTCACGTACCGATACAATTCTTCCTCCCATTCAGGCCTAATGAGACTCATTCTGTCTTGAACAGCAAACACAAATTGAATATACAATTGGGTGTAAGTATTGGCCATGATTTATTCAGCGATGTAACAACCATTCAAAGAAATGAAATTTTTAGACGAATGAATCGAAGACTCAATCCGGAAAACCAGATGAAATAGAGTGTGAGACTAATTCTGCTTTGCTAGCCGTATTCCTTAGATATGATGGAAGGCTCACCAAATCATTGATGACTTTTCGCCATACTTGCGCAGCCGCGCTCCGCGGTGAGTTCTTTAATTGAAGATCACCTCATCCACAAAAACCCACCCTTTCTCCGGTTTCTTGGAAACCCATACCGGAACTTTGACAACGGGTTGCGCGATGAGCTTGAAATAGGGATAGGTTGAAGCGGCAAACTGAAATACAATTCCCTTTACCACCCGTGGCCCGTTTTCAGTCGGCTGCACAGGTACAATTTTTTGAAGTAGTTTTAGATTGCCGGGTTCATTCCCAACCCAGAGTTCCACAAAAGCGGGAGGAAGAAGGAATGAGCCAAAATTTTCACAATAACTCAGCGTCAGGGAACTCACGGTGTTTGGTTGCTCAAGAGAAAACAGCGCCACAAAAGGCTTTTCCCGGTAACCCAACCACGCAATATCTTTGAAATTATCAGCAGCCCCTTTTTTGTTATCGGTTAACGTTGCTATGCCTTCTCCTTTATAATCCTTGTTCGGCGGATTCAGCAGCGCTGCGGTTGTAGGTTTCAACCCTTTCTTAAAAAAATAGAATTGAGTCAGGAGGCTGCCAAACCAACCGTCTTTAAACGCCCTTGTCGTAAGAATGGAATATTTTGATATGGCTATAGGGACCGAGTAAAGCGTGCCGTTAATACTGTCGGGATTACTTCCGTCGAGTGTGTAGCGGATTTGTGTTCCTGGTAAATTGTGCTTTAGGTGTATTCTCTCATTTTCGCTTAGTAAAAAACTTTCGTTGACAAGGATAGGAGGGGTAAGACTCAGAATTTCATCGGACTGATACCCTTGGTCCCAGACAATGCCGGGAAATTGTTTTTGTAAAGCGATGTTGTCTTTGGAAAGAATGTTTGTGTTCCACAGAAAGACTTCCTTCAACGATGGTAAACCGGCAAACTGATTTAGGGACTTCTTGTCAATGGCCGTCCCGGCAAGTGAGATCGACTTAAGGTGACTTAAGCCTTTCAAGGAACTCAATATGTTTCCGGTAATATTGGTTTGATTGAGGTTTATTTTTTCCAGATTCTTGAATTGACTGATGATCTTGCCTTCGGCATCCGTGACGGGCATCTTGGCAAGATTAAGTATGACCAGTTGTTCTTTTACATCCAATAGTCCTTCCAGATTCTTGATGTTAAATGCCTGACTTAGAAAGAAATCGGCTTTTAATGCGGGTTCATCGGAGGCCAATTGCGCGACCGTGCAAAAAGGTGTGTTGAGTTTTTGAATTGCTTCTTTGGAAGCAAATGGAAAAGCATAGCGAATTACCGTTTCGTTTAACTTCTGGTTTATAAATTCTGTCGCGAGGACACGCAATGAGTCCGTCGCCTTGAATTTTGTCCATGGGGTGATGACATCGGCTCCCGCTAAAATCCATTCATAAAGCAATTTCATTTCAGTTTTTGACAAAGGTGTCTTCCCGGTTGGGGGCATATGGTCATCATTTTCTTCCGGTAGATGAATTCGCCTGATGATTGTGCTGCTGTCCGGGTTGCCCGCTACCCAAATCGGACCGTGTTTTCCACCCTTCAAAATCTTTTCCAGCGATGCCATGTTGAGGTTTCCCTTGACCTTCCGCTCATTGTGGCAGCTCATGCATTTGGATTTTAGAATGGGATGAATAACCGCAGCGTAGAGTGAGGTGCTATCCGTAACGGCATCATTGGTATCCTGACTCAGAGGTTGTAAAATGAAATTCTCTCCATGGGTCAGCACAGATCCTAAATGGCCAGCAGTGAGCAGCACAACAATACCGATGACCAAAGAAATATGAAATACTATTTTTCGCTTCAGTGCATACAGGCTCAGGCCCAACAGCCATGCTGACAAAAGACTTACGCATACGCCCGTTGCCAAATGCAGGTTAAGCTGATTTTCATCATAGCCTCCTTCCCTGGAAAGAAGAAGTCCCATTATGGCTGTGAGCGCAGCTGTTAGCGCGGAGAAATAGAGAACAAAATTCAGAAAATTGTGAAAGGGTTTTTTCTTGAAGCTACTTCTGAAAACGACCAAAAGCGCAGCAAGTAGCAGCAGCCCAATCGGCAGGTGCAGCAACAGCGGATGCATTCGCCCCAATGGCTGCAGCCAGGTGGGAACGTCAAGCCCATTGCGGAAGATCACGAGAAAAACAAGCAGAACGTTTAGCGAGAAAACCGAATTTGCAATAAGCGCCCTGAGAAACTTCATGAATAATGTAACGGATAAGTTAGAGATTAATGGTTGAATTCTTTAAGGCACTTTTCAACGTGCAATTTCGATTTATGAATTTATGCCAGAATTCCCTGAACCACTTTGCCGGCCACATCGGTAAGGCGATAGCGGCGGCCCTGATGTTTGAAGATGAGCTTTTCGTGGTTAAGTCCCATTAGGTGAAGGATCGAGGCATGAAAATCGTTGACGTGCACGGGATCTTTGATGATGTTATATCCGAATTCATCCGACTCGCCATAAACGACCCCTGGTTTAACTCCTCCTCCGGCCATGAGCACAGTGTAGCATCGCGGATGATGATCACGTCCATAGTTATCTTTGGAAAGATCGCCCTGGCAATAATTGGTTCGTCCAAATTCACCACCCCAGATCACCAGGGTTTCATCCAGCAAGCCCCTTTGCTTTAGGTCCATAATCAGGGCTGCCGAAGCTCTGTCAGCATCTTGAGCCTGCAGGGGCATTTCGCCTACAAGATTTCCATGTTGATCCCAACCCTGATGATAAAGTTGAACAAATCGCACCCCCGCCTCCGAGAGTTTTCGAGCCAACAAACAATTGGCAGCATAAGTGCCGGGTACCAGACATTCGGGACCATACATTTTGATGATGTGATCCGATTCTTTTGTTAAGTCGGTCAGTTCGGGTACAGAAGACTGCATCCGGTAGGCCATTTCATATTGTTGAATTTTGGTCTGAATTTCGGGATCGCCAAATTCCTCAAACGACATAGCATTAAGACGTGAGAGCTCATCCAACATTCTGCGCCTTCCGTTTTTATCGATTCCATCCGGATTATTGAGATATAAAACCGGCTCTTCACCGCTGCTAAACTGCACCCCTTGATGGATGCTGTCGAGAAATCCGTTTGACCATAATTTCGAGTAAACCCCCTGACCGTTTCCCCTGCCGCGTGAAAGCAATACACAAAATGCGGGCAGATTTTTATTTTCGCTTCCAAGGCCATAGCTCAGCCATGATCCCATGCTCGGGCGATTTCCCTGCTGCGCGCCGGTTTGCATAAACGTGAGCGCCGGGTCATGATTGATGGCCTCGGTATGCATGCTTTTGATGATGCAAAACTCATCAATCACTTTGGCCATATTGGGAAACAGTTCGCTTACCCAGGCACCGCTTTTACCGTGTTGCTCAAATTTAAAATGAGAACCAACCAAGGGGAATTTCTTTTGACTCGCCGTCATGCCTGTTAGTCGCTGACCCATTCGAATGGAGGCAGGCAAATCTTGCCCGGCCATCTTGGTAAGCAAGGGTTTGTAATCAAAACTCTCCAGTTGTGAAGGCGCTCCATTTTGAAAAAGATAGATGATTCGTCTTGCTTTAGGAGCAAAGTGCGGTAGACCCAAAGTAGGCAGGGCATCCTCACCACCTTTAAAAAGATCCGGAACCAAAAGTGAACCCAATGCAATACTCCCAAGGCCCAGACTTAACTTTCCCAGGAAATGCCTGCGGTTGACATTAAAACGGTTCTCTATAAATTCATTTGCCATCCGCTATTATGATTTTGTTATTGCTTCATCCATATTATAAATGGTCATGACCACTTCTGCCAATGCGGCCAAAGTGACTTTATCATTGATCATTTCGTGTTTAAATTCGCCGACGTCAATCAGTTGACCAACCGCCTTCTGATGAGCAGCCAGCAACCTTTGCTCATTTTCGAAATAGGTTTGTAAAACCGAAAACTCTTTTTCTTTGGCCTTTCGGCAAATGATCAATTGAAATGCTTTCGCGATTTTCTCAGCAACCGAATTATTTTCTTGCATGAGGCGCTCCGCCATTACGCGTGAAGACTCCAGCACGAGCGGATCATTCATCATCATCAGTGCCTGAAGGGGTGTGTTGGTTCGCGATCGTCTTACCTCACATTGATCCCGATTGCTGGCATCCATGATAAGAAGAGAGGGTGGGGGCACGGTGCGTTTGATAAAGGTGTACATACCCCGTCGGTAAAGTTTATCCCCATGATCCTGAATGTAGCTCTTCAAAACGCCGCGACCGGAAGTGGCTGCCTCCCAAAGGCCTTTTGGTTGATAAGGTTTTACACTCGCACCGCCAATTTCGTTTACCATCAGACCGCTGCTGGCGAGTACAAGGTCCCGCACCAATTCAGCGGAAAGCCTGACGCGCTGCGCCCTGGACAGGAAAACATTCTCTTGATCACGTGCGCGTTTTTGTTGTGTCACCTCCGAAGACTGCCGGTAAGTCGCTGACATCACGATTTGTTTCACCAGTCGCTTGATGTTCCAACCGTTTTTTCTAAAATCAATAGCAAGCCAATCCAGGAGTTCAGGGTGAGACGGCGGCTCTCCTTGCATCCCAAAATCGCCGGAAGATTTTACGATTCCACGCCCAAAAAATTCCTGCCAAATCCGATTGACAAATACGCGTGCCGTCAGCGGATGACTTTCATCCAGAAGCCATTGAGCAAGCCCCAATCGATTCTTGGCAAAGCGGGTGGTGTCAAATGAAAGAACTGATTTGGGTGTGTTACAGGTCACTATTTCATCGTGGGCATCATAGGCACCTCGTTTCAAAATATAAGTCGGGCGCTTCACCGAACTGTCGCGCATGATCATCACTTTCACCGCGGCCGTATCGCGCTTGTTGATAAACGCAAGGATAGAATTCATATCCTTGGCCGTGATCGTCATGCGCGGCGGATCGGCGGCTGTACCCGAAAATATATCACCCTGGTAACCCTTTTCTGCTACCTGATTAAAGAATGCAAACGTGCTGTAATAATCCTTCTGACTGATGGGGTCATATTTATGATCGTGACATTTGGCACACTCGAAGGTCAAAGCAAGGAAAGCTTTTCCAAATGTATTGGTGCGATCCGAAACATATTCAATCCGGTATTCTTCATCAATTACACCCCCTTCTTGCGTTATTTTGTGATTGCGGTTGAAACCTGTCGCTAACAGCATTTCTTTTGTAGGGTTGGGTAATAAGTCACCCGCCAATTGCCACGTGAGAAATTGACTGTACGGATAATTTTGATTGAATGCATGAATGACCCAATCGCGCCAGGGCCACATGGTGCGCAGTCCGTCATCCTGATAACCGTGGGAGTCGGCATAGCGGGCGATGTCGAGCCACTGAATCGCCATCTTTTCACCAAAATGCGGATTGGCGAGCAAGGCGTCAACTGATTTTTCGTAAGCCCCCGGTGAATTATCTTTTACAAACTGTTCTTGTTGTTCAAGAGTTGGAGGGAGCCCGGTAATATCAAGCGATACCCTCCTTAGCAATCGCTCCTTGTCGGCTTCGCCATTGGGCTCAAGACCTTTTTCGTCCAGCTTTGCAAACACAAAATGATCGATTTCATTTTTTGCCCATCCACTTCCGGCCTCCGGCACGGGATACGATTTGGGGGCGATCAGCGCCCAATGTGGTTGGTATTTGGCACCCTGTTCAATCCATTTTTTTATCAACTTAATTTCGGTAGCGGTCAGCGACAAATTGGAGGATGGAGGTGGCATTTGAAGCGAGGTGTCTGATGTGCTGACGCGCAAATACACCTCGGACGCTGTTGGTTTGCCAGGCACCAGTGCGTGAGCTGAAGGATTTTTCTTGAGAGCGGCATAGGCATCTTCTTCGATGTCTAATCGCAAATCTGCTTTCCGTTGTTTGGCATCCTGACCATGACATTTGAAGCAACGATCAGATAAAATGGGACGAATGTGGAAATTATATTCTACTAAATCTGGAATTTTCGTGGAAGCATCACTTCTGCTTTCACGAAAAAAAAGATAAGAGGTAACGATAACTGCCAATGCGACAACGCCAATGACCACACCTTTTTTGACCTGGGGATTCATGGTGTTAAGATACAAATTTTTCAATACTTTTTCACCACAAAGGCGCCAAGATGCAAGGGAGTACAAAGAAATGCCGTGTTTTACTTTGCGAAACTTTAGCGCCGCCAAAGCGCTGCGCATGGGCATGAACGAAGCGCCCTTACGGTAAAATTTAATCATTCACAAAACACTTATCTTTAAACATTCAATTTGATATTGATTATGGCCGAATCCATGGGAGTGAAAATAAAAAAGAAAGCACCGATCGATAAGAAAACGCTGCTCAAGGCATTTGAACTGATGTGCACTTCCATCAGGATGGCGGAAACGTATGAAGAGAACCGCGAAGTGTGCAGCAAATATGTTCACAGTACCTCACGGGGACATGAAGCGATACAATTGGCTGCTGCTTTTCAACTTCAATCATTTGATTACGCATCCCTCTATTACCGGGATGAATCGATTTTATTAGGAATGGGCCTGGAGCCTTATGAACTCATGCTTCAATTGATGGCCAAACGCGACGACCCGTTTTCAGGGGGACGCACTTACTATGGACACCCGGCATTAAGGCGAAAAGGATTTCCAATCATTCCGCATCAAAGTTCGGCAACGGGAATGCAGGCCATACCCGCTACCGGTATGGCCCATGGAATCGCATACCTGGAATCACAGGGATTGCGCAAGGGAAAAAATAGCCCGATCGTTCTCTGCTCCCTGGGTGATGGCTCAGTAACCGAAGGAGAAGTTGCTGAAGCTTTTCAGATGGCCGTGCTAAAGAAACTGCCGATACTCTATCTCGTTCAGGACAATGGCTGGGGAATTTCTGCAACCGGAAAAGAAATGAGGGCCATGGATGCTTACGAATATGCCGCCGGGTTTAAGGGCATGGAGAGGGTGCGCGTGAATGGAGCTGATTTTGTGGAAAGTTTTTTAGAACTACAGAAGGCCGTGACGTGGGTCAGGGAAAAAAGGTCTCCGATGTTAGTCCATGCTAAATGTCCATTGTTGGGTCATCATACTTCGGGCGTTAGAAAAGAATGGTACCGTGGTGAAGACCTCGCGATTCAGAAAAAAGATGATCCGTTTCTGGTCTTTCGCCGCTTTCTTTTGGCGAATGGAGAAACTGAAAAATCGCTGGATCAAATTTTAAAAAAGGCTACTGTAAAAGTTGCAACAGATTACGCGAAAGCACGATCATCTCCGGATCCGGATGTAAATGATTTTGACTCACATGAGTTTGCCCCAACGCCCGTTCTGCAGGAAACTGGAAACCGGTCTCCAAATGGCGGAGAGAAGATTTTAATGGTGGATGCTGCCCTTCACGCTGTGGATGAAATTCTCAAGAAGTATCCTGAGGTGCTTTTTTACGGACAAGATGTAGGAGGGAGATTGGGAGGGGTGTTTCGAGAAGCGGCGACGCTGGCACAAAAATATGGCGACGATCGTGTTTTCAATACACCGATTCAGGAGGCCTACATCATTGGCTCTACGGCAGGCATGAGTGCGGTAGGAGCCAAGGCCATTGTTGAAATCCAATTCGCTGACTACATCTGGCCGGGTCTTAATCAACTTGTCGAAGAGCTTTCCAAAAGTTGCTATCTGACCAAAGGACAATTTCCAATTCAGTCGCTTATTCGTGTACCCATTGGGGCATATGGTGGCGGTGGCCCCTATCATTCAGGAAGTATTGAATCCACACTGCTCACCATTCGTGGGATCAAAGTAGTATATCCATCCAATGCGGCCGACATGAAGGGATTATTAAAGGCATCCTTTCGCGATCCTAATCCTGTGGTCCTGCTAGAACATAAGGGCCTCTATTGGAGTAAAGTACCCGGCACTCAGGAAGCAAAAACCATTGAGCCGGATGAGGATTATATGATTCCCCTTGGCCAATCCCGGCTGGTGCAGTCGGCTGATGAGGATTGCATCAACAAAGGAGAATCCATCGTTTTGATCACGTACGGTATGGGTGTCTATTGGGCAATTGAAGCGTCAAAACATTTTGAGGGCAGGGTAGAGATTATGGATTTGCGCACGCTTAATCCTATTGATTGGGGTGCCATTGTTAAATCCGTTAAGCAACACGGGCGGGCGTTTGTGCTCACCGAAGAACCCTTAATGAATTCTTTTGCGGAATCACTTGCCGGGAGAATTTCCAAAGAATGTTTTATGAATCTGGATGCACCGGTATGGACCCTGGGTGCTTCCAACTTGCCAGCCGTTCCGTTGAATGTGGAATTGGAAAAAATGATGTTGCCCAATTCAGAAAAAGTTGCCGAAGCGATGAACCAACTTCTTAACTACTGACCGCTGATTGACCGCTAATGCACACTGATAATGCTGATTGTACTGATAATTCATTTATCAGAAAACCCCATTTCAGCACACGGATTTAATCGACAAACACAAATCGTAATTGGCTAATTTGCTAATTAAATAATATTAAAAAATTAGCAAATTAAAACGGATACCCAATCCCCACATTATAAATCACGGGCTCATGCACAGTCCCATAAGGACTCCAGAATTTTACTTTGTTTAGAATAAAACGATCTCCGGATTGCCTTGATGGGTCATAGGCTTTCATGCCTACATCCAGTCGCAACACCAAAAATGCAAAATCAAAACGCAGGCCAAAACCTGTGCCCACTGCAATCTCTTTGTAAAATTGATCCACTTTGAATTTGGTATTGCCTGTCCATGTTGGAAACGCTTCGGAAGTGGAGGAAGTTTGTGGCGACTGTTCCCGGAATAGCCACACATTTCCGGCATCGATAAAGACTGCGCCGCTGACGAACCCAAATAATTTTTGGCGATACTCAATACTTCCCTCCAGCAATATTTCCCCTGGCTTCTCAAACCGATAATCAAACAATCCGTCCTTGCCCGGATTGTCGCTCAATTTGACGGGATAAGATCCTACTCCCAAACGCCGGGGACGCCAGGCGCGAATGCCGTTGCTTCCACCAGCAAAGAAATACTTTTCATAGGGCAAAGACCGGTCGGCTCCGTAGGAGTAGGCAACGCCTGAATTAAACCGGTAGGCAAGGATGGCATTTTTATCGAGGACAATATTTTTTCGGATGTCTAAACTGAATCGAACGTACTTGTAAGTTTGCAACCCTTCTTTTGTTATAAAATTAGGTGTAATAAAATTGAAGATCGTTCCACCACTTTCAACCATGGCCCTCAGATAAAAAGAACTCTTTTGTGTGTTTCCGTAATTGTTAGGATTCCAGGTGACAGAAAAAATAACGCTGCTCACAAAGGATGGCTTGAAAGAGTTAACCAAATTGTTGCCTTGTTGTGTTTTCAAACTATCCAGCACCTTTTGGAAATCGAGGCTGGTCTTTGAACGGATAACATTGAGATTGATTGCGGTCAAAGAATATTGAAGGATTCGCTTCTTTTCCCAATTGTAGGTATCCGAAATCGTAGTGATGCCCCGCTGGTATTCAGGCCTGTCGGTGTACGTGTATCCGCCAAGCAACTTTGTTTTGGGATTGAACTTGCCCAGCCGGTATCCTGCTTCGGACTTGAGCGGAAATAGAAATTGAGGAAAAGTAAGTGTTCCGTTCAGGCCGGCTTCAGTACTTTTGTAAAAGTTTCCCGATTGGGTCGCAGAAGCCACGCCTTCAAATCCATACCGTCCGTTCAAATCAAAACTTTCTAGGCCACCGAAGATATTTCGTTTCCGGAAACTCATGGTGTAGTACGGTCCCGGAAACCCCTGGGTCACCGTCATGCCCGCTTCGTTGGTCCATGAATAGCGGTCCTGGGGGCTGGAGAATATGTTAGCGATAAAACGGCCACCGGAGGTATCGTAATTGATGTTGACAAACTTGAACACATCAAGATTGGCCAGTTGGCGCTGGGTATTGAATGTTTCCGTGCGACTGTAGAGACTGTCTTTTCTGATGGATACCCGTTGACTCAGAACCTTTTTGCTGTAGATATCTTTATAGAAATTGAAGGTAATGTTGCGGTATACTTTGGATTTCCTTTTTCTATCCTTTGAAACTGTGATGCCAACGTCTGTTGTAAAGCTGATAGAATCCAGACGGAATTGTTTATGAAAATCATGCTTGGCAGGGTTTCGGATATCCATTCGCAGCGCCACTTTATGTGGCCCCCGGAATGTAGTATCAATATCAAACACAACATATTGACGGCTGAAATCATAATAACCATTGTCCTTGCACAGCAGATCAATTCGCTCTCGTTCTTTTGTAAGCTTGTCCTGATCAAACTGGTCTCCCTTTTTGATCAGGCTCTGGGATTGATTTCGCTTGAGTAATTTAAGCACGACGGAGTCTGCAACATCTTGTGTGATGGAATCATAATGGTAGGCTGGTCCGGGCGCGACTGTGTACTTCACGATAACTTTTCTTTTCAATTCCGTTATCTTGCTGAAGGTCTTGGCCAGGAAGTATCCTTTTGTAAAAAAATGACTCTCCAGCCTGTCAACCGTTGCTTTGACGTTGGCCGAATCAAACACGGAAATCTTCTCACCCCATTGCATCAACAAATTGCCATTTTCAATTTTACGGTTTACAATATCAAGCTTCTTTTGCTTGCGGTACTGAAGGTTTGTTTTTCTCTTGGCAGAGGCGGTAGCGTCAATTTTGCGTTGGAATTTTTTCTCTAACTTATCACGGCGTGCGATAAATTTTTCCTGGTGGTAGCGCTTGGCACCCGTGTAATACATCCAAACGAGACTGTAGATGGGCAAACCAAGAAATTTGTGGTTGACTTTTTGCACATATAAATCGGAAAGTCCCTCCGTGCTAAAGCCCTTAGGAGCCTCAATGCTTTGGTGGTACAGTAGTTTTTCGTTTTCTTTCAAGTAGCGAGTTCCAAGGCAGCCGGAAAGGAGGCCGGGAAGCACCACTGCAACGATAAAATATTTATATTTCTTTTCCAACAAACCGTTATGCTCTCAAAAACCAAACTCAAATACATAAAATCCCTGCAATTAAAGAAATACCGAAAAGGGGAGCAATGCTTTGCTGTAGAAGGGGCCAAGAGTGTGGCCGAACTTCTGCTCTCCGATTTTCAAATAGCCTTTCTGGCGGCGACCCAGTCCTTTATCGATCAGCAGGCCAGCCGATTGACCCAAGGCGGGGTGGAGATTATTTCTGCCTCGGAAAAGGAACTCACTGATGCCGGTTCGTTACAAACAAATAACGCTGCCATTGCTGTAGTGAGGATGAAACCCAATAAACCTCCCGCCTTGACAAAACAAGGCTTTACTCTTGTGCTGGACGACATTCGTGACCCGGGCAATTTGGGTACGATTATCCGCACTGCCGATTGGTATGGTATTAACCAAATTATCGCTTCCCCTGAAACGGCTGACTTTTACAACCCCAAAACCATCAGTGCCACCATGGGATCGTTTCTTAGAGTCACTGTGTTTTATACGTCACTTCCAGAATACCTCCGAGCAGCCCCTATGGTCTACGGCACTTTTCTCGAAGGTACGACTATCCATGAATTAAATTTTGAAAAGGGAGGCTTTGTCGTGATCGGGAACGAATCGAATGGAATTTCTCCTGAGGTCGCAGGATTAGTCCACCGCAAAATCATGATCCCGCGTTATGGGAAAGCGGAATCACTCAACGCCGGTATAGCCACGGCCATTGTTCTGGATAACCTTCGAAGGTCAGAGAAAGACAATGGGATTAATCAAATTTGATTTCTTCCTTAGGGGATGTTTTTACCACGGAGCACATAGAGGAAACATAAAAAATTCATTCCCTCAGTGATCTTTGTGTGTATTTCCTCAGTGACCTCAGTGGTAAAAAATCCGACTCCCCATCCGGCAGCCAATGCATTTTATCACGGAGTGCACAGAGGAAACAGAGAAAAATTCATTCCCTCAGTGACCTCAGTGGTAAAAAATACGACTCATCAGTATCCGTTAACGATTCTTTTGATTCCATCTTTCATCATTAGCACGTTAAAGTTCAGAAGCAATCCAAAGCGATTTTTTGAAAGCTTCAGATAAGTAAGCACCTGTGCTATATGGATGTCGGCCAAAGCTTCTACCTATTTAACTTCAATTACAATTTGCCCCTCGACAATCAAATCAACCCTATAACCACAATCAAGTTTCACATTCTCATAAATTAACGGTAGTGGTTTTTCCTTTTCAACTTTCAAACCGGCCTTGATAAGTTCATAATAAAGGCATTCCTTATAAGCTGACTCCAATAATCCTGGACCTAAAGACCGATGAACACTGATTGCGCATCCTATTATTTTTTTAGTTAGCTGATCTATGTTCTTCATCCGAGGTTTCCTTGACCTTCAAATAAAGCAGATAGGAAAGTAGCGATTCAGTATTTATATGCGGGAAAACCGGACATTTTTTATCGATTTGCATAGGGGAGATGAGAAAATTCAGTTTTCTACCTCTGATCTTTGTGTGTATTCCTCAGTGACCTCAGTGGTAAAAAATACGACTCCCCATCCGGCAGCTAATGCATTTACCACGGAGCACACAGAGGCTTGCACAGAGGAGACAGAAAAAATTCATTCCTTCAGTGACCTTTTTGGTAAAAAATCCGACTCCCCATCCGGCAGCTTGACCTTCAAAGAAATGAATCACTCTGCGCCGCCGCCTCTTCTGAAATGCGGTGTGCATTTTCCTTACCAAGGTATCGATCAATAAAATAATGACCGAAATAGATCAGTGGTGTTAATATCACCGCCATCACAAATTTGTAGATGTAATTGGTGATTCCAATGGCGATAATCTGCTCGTTGGTGAAGGTGCCGGCAAAGGCGATGTACAAGACTACAAAGCTGTCGACAAACTGCGAGACAATGGTCGATCCGGTTGCCCGAAGCCACAACATTTTGTTTCCGGTTATCTTACGCATTTTGTGGAAGACAAAAACATCCACCAATTGCCCCAGTAGAAATGCCGAAAGTGAACCCAGGATAATCCTTTGCCCCTGACCAAATATCCTGTTGAAGGCAAAATCCATGTTAAAGTAGTTTCCGTCGGCATCCTTGTTGTATGCCTCGAGCCACCATTGGGCAGGAGGCAATCTCATGGTGAGAAAAATAACCAGAAAGGAATAAGCGATCAGGCCGGCTGCGAGATAGCTTATTCGCTTCACGCCAGGCTTTCCAAAATATTCGTTAATTAGATCAGACGTTATAAAGACAACTGGCCAGATTACAGCACCCGCGGTCAGATTAAAATCCATGGTATAACCGAGAATATGAAGATTCGCCGGCGCAAAACCGAGCGTTGCTTCGCCGGAAAAAATTTTCACACCAATCATTTCTGCAATGATCGCATTGGTCAAAAAGATTCCGCTCAGAAGAATAAATAGCCGGTGTCTTTTTTGTTCCAGGATCATTTACAATAAATTAAGGGCGTCTCTAAAAACTTCTTGTACCCTTCTCTTCTTGAGAAGGGTGACGGGTTGAGGCCATAAAAGGAAGGGTTTTTAGAGATGCCCTTAAGATCATCTTGTGATTTCATGATTGTATTGAATCGTTAACCATTGATCTTGCTAATCGGATAATTATCTCAATCCGATCCAATGATAAAAGTTTTGCCTTCGATTGCCAATGAAGTTTCGGGAAAAATTGACATGGCCTCTGCCAGGATGGGGTCCAACTCCCTGTACCGCGCTGAGAAATGACCAATTAAGAGTTTTTTGACACCGGCTTTACTGGCAATCTGAGCGGCCTGGGCGGCAGTGCTGTGTTGCGTTTCTTTGGCTTTGTCTTTTTCATCTTCCATAAAGGTTGCCTCATGATACAGAAGGTCAACGCCATGGATCTGTTCAATGATCTTTTCGGAATAGGCTGTATCCGAGCAATAAGCAAAAGAATATGCGCGCTTTGCCGGTAGGGTAAAGTCTTCATTCTTATACAGCAGGATTCCAGCTTCGTCGTAAATATCAGCCCCCGTCTTGAGCTGTACGATGTGCTGTAGCAGCATACCTTCCGGAAGTTTGTCTTTGTTGATTCTTCTTGCCTTTGGTCTTTCCCGGAAAAGGAATCCAGCACAATTGATTTTGTGAACCAATGGAATGGTCTCGACGGTCAGTGTGGTGTCCTCAAAAATAATTTTCTGCTGTTCGGGTTCAATCGGGTGGAAGATGATCTTAAAATAAAGTACGGATTGGGAGTATTTAAGTTGCTGCAGAATGATTTCCTCCAGCCCCCGCTGACTGTAGAGATGCAGGTCTGTTGCTCTTCGTTGGAGATGCATTGTAAAAAGCAATCCCATCAATCCCAGGTAATGATCGCCATGCAGATGACTGATAAAAATATGGTTGATCCGAAGAAAGGGAAGTTGAAATCGCATCAACTGCATTTGAGTCCCCTCTCCGCAGTCGATCAGGAAGTATCTATTTTGTATTTCTACCAGTTGCGCCGACGGAAACCGACCGTAAGCAGGCAATGCACCACTGGAGCCCAGAACTGTTACTTGACTACTGACCACTGATTGACCGCTGATTCACACTGATAACGCTGATTGCGCTGATAGGTAGTCATCAAAAAAACCCATTTCAGACCGCTGATTTACACTGATAACGCTGATTGCACTGATAAGTAGGATTCACACTGATAAGGCTGATTACACTGATAATTTGTCATCGACAACAAACCCATTTCAGAACACTGATTAATCTCATAACACAAATCGCAATTATCAAATTATTGAATTCGCTACTCCTCGTCCTTCATATCCTTCTCAATCTCGTGCATAAACACGGCATCAATGGCTTCCTCTATGGTGGAAAGAATGTTGAGGACACTGTCGAGCTGTGAGATTTTGATCAGTTTAAGTGTATGATCAGACAATTTAGAAAGAATAAAAATGCCTCCGTCTTCCTGTAAAATCCGATTGCCGACCAGCAGTGCGCTGAGTCCGGAAGAGTCGGTGTATTTTACTTCAGCCAGATCAAGGATAACATTTCGCACTCCCTCGGCATGAAGGGTAATCATTTCTGATTTTAAGTTGGGTGCGATGCTTGAATCCAATTTCTCTTCGTGCAAGCGGAGGAGGCTGTATTTCTCCTGTTTGTCAATTGTATACTTCATTATGGGGTGGAATTGCTGGATCTAAAATTAAGTTAATTTATTGAATTAACGATGCTGCGCTCAATTCGTTCTGCAAGATCAGCATAATTCACTAACGTGAGTGGTTCACCGGTCATTTGCAAGTACAATTCACGGTAACGGTCGGAGATTGATTTGACAATGGTATCTGTCATCTCCGGCACGTGCTGGCCTTTCTTGCCTTGAAAGCCGTTTTCAATTAGCCATTGGCGTACAAATTCTTTAGACAATTGCTTTTGTGGTTCACCGGTTTCTTGCCTTTGTTCATATCCCTCTTTGTAAAAATACCGAGACGAATCAGGGGTGTGCACTTCATCGATAAGATAAATTCTGCCTTGGTTTTTACCAAATTCATATTTGGTGTCCACCAAAATCAAATTTCGTTCTCCGGCTAATTCGGTTCCCTTTTTGTAAAGTTTGAAGGTGTAATCTTCCAGCATGGTATAGTCTGACTCCGATACGATTCCGCGCTTTAGAATTTCTTCTCGAGAAATATCTTCATCGTGACCGACTTTTGCTTTTGTGGTAGGTGTAATGATCGGGGAGGGCAGCGGATCATTTTCACGGAGCCCTTCCGGAAGCGAAACTCCGCACAAGTAGCGTTTCCCGGAACGGTATTCCCGCCAGGCATGACCCGCCAGAAATCCACGTACCACCATTTCCACAGGAAAAGGGTCACATTTGAAACCGATGGTTACGTTGGGGTCAGGTGTGCTGATGACCCAGTTGGGAATCAATGTTTTGGTGGCTGCAAGATTGACTGCGGCAATTTGATTCAATACTCTTCCCTTGTCGGGAATTGCGCGCGGCAGCACAACGTCGAATGCGGAAATCCGATCCGTGGCAACCATCACCATTTTATCTTCGAAATAGTAAACGTCACGGACTTTGCCTCTGTAAAAACCGGTTTGACCTTTGAATTGATAGTGAGTCTCTTTGATGGCTTGCATTCGGTCCTGGATTATCGGTTAGTAAATTTTACCGCAGTGTCGCTAAGACACAAAGTTCGCAAAGGTATTAATGTAAGTTTTCCTGCGCTCCTTTTACTTCTTAGCGATACTTCAGTTAAGCCTCCGCTTTTCAAATAACCACGTTATTTTTCTTCTTTCAAAATACCCGCCTCGAAGACATAGGTTTTCAATATTTTCCCCTGCTCATTAAATTCTTTCCATATTTTATGTTTCTTGTTGGCCACGTATTCCCCCTGCTCCTTGATTTCGCCATTGGGATAATAACTGGTGTAAAGCCCGTGTTGCCGGTTACCCCGGTACAGACTTTCTGAAAGAAGCTTGCCCGACTCATAATAGTTCTTCACCAAACCGGTCACCAACCCAAATTGATAGGTTTCTTCTACCTGCTTTTCTCCATTTGAATAATAAGCAATGCGCTTTCCATGTAGAAGGCCCTTTTCATATTCCTCTTTCAGTTTCAGTGTCTTTCCGTCAGCAGCATAAAATTTCCAGGTTCCTTCCGGGCTAAAATTGCGGAATGATTTTTCTGAAATGGTTTTGCCTTCCTCATTCAACTCTTCTGTTTTCATGTCCACACCATTCAACGCCACATCCTCCCTCAATTGGACTTTTCCGCTGGCGAAGTAAGTCAGATTGGTACCCACTTTGGAGCCCTCTTTGTACTGGAATTTGTGACGGATGGCACCATCAACAAAATACGCTGTATTGTCGCCGTGAAGTTTGCTGTTCATGAAATTGCCATCGAGCAGCAAATGTCCCTCCACATCGTATGTCTTGAAGTTGCCCATTTTTTTTCCTTCGGCCATCGAATAAACGACTTCAAGCTGGCCGTTTGGATAAAAGGTCTTAAAATATCCATACATCATGCCGTCGCGGAAGTTGGCTTCGGTTTCTATGTTTGAGTTTTCGTAAAAAGTGCGGGTGATACCATTGGGCTTCTGGTTTTTATACATGATCTCTTTTCGAAGCTTTCCGGAAGGATAAAATTCCCGGACTAAACCTTCCGGCTTACCCTTGACAAAATAGGTTTCGTTTTTGAGGATACCGGTTTCAAAAAAAGACTTGACGCTGTCCACCAGCAGGTTGTTGTGGTAGTAAGCCCGCTGAGCGCGTTTTCCTTTATCATCGAATACATCCACCGGGCCATGACGGAGGCCGTTGACATAGCTTATTTTTCTCCGAAGTATTCCGTTTTCCTCATACTCCAGGAATGTACCGGAGCGTTTGCCATCAATAAATGCTCCCTCCATTTCGATTTTCCCATTGATGTAGTAGCGCTTGTATTTTCCCTGAATCGTCTCATTGTCTTCGGCAGAAACAGCATATTCTTCTTTCGGACGTCGTTTGGATACGTCATAAAATGTCTTGACTTGGTTTTGAGCTGAAACGGAGACGGATAAGATCATCAACATCCCTGTACAGATTCGTGGCATCGCTATCATCCTTCGCATCTGAATTTGAACGTTAGATTAACGGTGATGTTGTATGGCATGGCGGGAGCAAGTGCGTTCTAAAGATTCTCTATGATGATGGCCGAAGCGCCACCACCTCCGTTACAAATAGCGGCTACTCCAATAGACCCCTGGTTTTGTTTCAATACATTGGCCAGTGTAATCATGATTCTTGCGCCGCTTGCTCCCAGCGGATGACCTAAAGCAACCGCGCCTCCATTGACGTTTACTTTCGCCGGATCGAGCCCAAGCTTGCTGTTGTTGGCAATGGCCACGGCAGCAAAAGCCTCATTGATTTCGTAGTACCCGACATCCTTTTTATCAATGCCTGCTGCTTTCAATGCTTTGGGTATCGCAAGGGAAGGGGTGGTGGTAAACCACATTGGGTCTTGTGCCGCGTCGGCAAAACCAAGGATTCGGGCTATGGGCTTCAGGCCAAGCTCATTCGCTTTTTCTTTACTCATCAGGATAACAGCTGCTGCCCCGTCATTGATGGTGGACGCATTGGCGGCAGTAACAGTACCTTCTTTGGTGAATACTGGTTTTAGTCCCGGGATTTTTTCAAAGTTTACATTTTTATATTCTTCATCTTCCTCAAAAAATTTCACATCACCTTTCCGCCCTGTGATTTTTACCGGGATGATCTCGTCTTTGTACTTTCCGGAAGCCCAGGCCGCGGCTGCTCGTTTATAGGATTGTATTGCATACGTGTCCTGGTCCTGCCGTGAGATGTTCATTTCCTTTGCCGTGTTATCGGCACACACGCCCATGGCGCAATGATTGTAAACATCGGTAAGCCCATCAAAGGTGAGCCCGTCGACCAATTCCCCGTTGCCATATTTATACCCATAGCGCGCTTTCATGAGGTAGTATGGGATGTTTGACATGCTCTCCATTCCTCCGGCCACGACCACATCGTTCTGCCCCAGCATTATTGATTGGGCTCCCAGCATAATCGCCTTCATCCCGGAGGCACATACTTTATTCACCAAAGTGCAAGGGATGTTGTATCCCAGGCCGGCGCCAACGGCAACCTGTGTGGCAGGAGCCTGGGCGAGTCCGGAAGAAATAACATTTCCAAAAAAAAGTTCCTGGACAAACTTCGGGTCCAGTCCGATTTTATCCATTGCGCCGCGTACGGCGATGGAACCCAATTCAGTTGCAGGGATACCCGCAAGGCTGCCGCCAAAACTCCCGATTGGAGTCCGTACTGCAGAAACAATGTATGCGTCTTTCATGATTTTATTTTAATTCAATGGCCTGAATATTATGTGTTTAAAACCCGTCTTCAACACATCGTATTCTGTCGAGGACACTAAACTAAACCTTAAATCACCAATCCGGCTTCCCTTTATCCTTCGGTTTAGTCGCTTTGCGTTTATTTTGTTGAAGGTATTGCATCTCCTGATTTTTCATGGCCTCCAGAATCATCTTGGCCTTGTCTTCGCTCATCTGCATATCTTTTAATTTTTCGGAGACAGAAGGAGGTATGTCTTTTTTCTCTTTGTCCTTGTTCTCCTGGTCCTGTTTTTCTTTTTCCTGTTTTTCCTTGTCCTTCTTGTCCTTCTTGTCTTTGTTCTGATCTTTTTTGTCTTGATCCTGCTTATCCTTTTTATCCTGATCTTTCTTTTGATCGTCCTTATCTTTTTTGTCTTGTTGATCCTTCTTATCCTTTTGATCCTCTTTCTTGTCTTTATCCTTTTGATCCTTGTTTTGATCTTTCTGATCCTTTTTCTTGTCGTCTTTTTTATCCTTATTTTCCTTGTCCTTGTTTTGCTGATCCTGCTTTTTCTTTTCTTCGAGTTTTTTCTTTACCATTTCATAGTTGAACCGGGCGTCTTCATTTTGAGGTGCGGCCTTAAGGGCATGTTTAAAGTAATTCAATGCTTCTTCACCTTTGCCCTGGCGGTTGGCCAGCACGCCCAATTGCTGATTGGCCAGTGATTTGATTCGGGTGTCGTTACTTTGTGTTAGGGGCAAATACGAATTAAAAGCGTTGAGGGTATCCTGCGCTTTGAAATAGGCGTGGCCGAGGTTCATCATCACCTCTTCCTCTTTTACGCCAAGGGAATCAATAAGGTATTTGTATTTCGAAATGGCCGTCTTAAAGTCACCGGTCTTGAACGCCGTCTTGGCTTCGGATTTGAGTGTATTGATTTTTCCGATCTTTCCGGGGTCGAAAAGAATCAAAAGCATGAATACTACTCCAAGGAATCCCTTCATATTGTCACAGTCTTCACATTGATCAATACATCCAGAGTCAAAAGTACGAAAGCGGCCAATAAAAAATAAAAATACCGGTTGGCCGAAACATCCACAAACCGCGCATCGCGCATTTCCCCCTCAATCCGGTTGATCGTATTGATGAGGCGAGAAACATCGTTTCTGCTTTCGTTGATTTCAAAATATTGACCACCCGTTTTGTCGGCCAGTGATTTCAAGGCCCTCGAATTAAGTTTTGACAGGACGGGGTTGCCATGCTGGTCTGTTTTGTACCCCCGACCCGCATAGATTTGGCTCCCTTTTTCGGTTCCTACACCCAGGGTAAACAGTTTGATATCACGGTCTTCAATTTCCTGGTCTACTTTGCTAGCCTGATCACCAAAGTCCTCTCCATCACTGATTAACACAATCACTTTTGATTTTTGTTGTGTACCCGGACCTTTCTGATCATCGAGTTTGCTCAATGCCATCTTTAGGGGAGGACCAAAATCGGTGCCCGTGGCGGGCACGAGGCCGGAATTCATCGTCTCAATAAAAAGATTCAACGCATTCTGATCATATGTCAATGGACATTGCATGAACGCTTCAGAAGAAAATATGATGATGCCAATGCGATCAGAATTAAATGCTTCCACAATTTTCTTCATCTCAAATTTAATTTTTTCCAGCCTTGTGGGTTGAATATCAAAGGCGTCCATCGATTTGGAAAGATCAACGCAAATCATGATGTCTTTTCCCACCGACTTGATTTCCTTTTTTGAATCGCCGTAGGACGGCCCCAGGAATGCAACGAGGAGTAAAGCAAAAATGATGGTACGCAATGCCATCTTAATGAAAATAGTATAAAATGGAGTATTCAGTGCCCTGCCAATGCGGGCCACCCGTATAATGTAAAGCAGGGTGAGGGTCACGAAGAGTGCAACCAAAACAATCTGCAACCAGCCGAATTCACGGTAGAGTACCATTAGTCAATTTTTTATGCAAATATAGTCCATCAGACTATAAAATGCCTTGGTACAACATGAAACAGGTGCTTATTTACTTAGCAAACATGAAACTAATAAATTACTTTAACGTTTGTTAAGTAAATCCATAACAAATGAAGGATCAATCACTTGGGGAATTTGAGGAAATGGTCTTGTTGATGGTCGCTGCGCTTCACGATGAAGCCTATGGCGTGGTCTTGCAGGAAAGTCTGGAAGAAGAACTGAAACGGAAGGTAAATATCAGTGCCATTCACGTAGCACTGAAGCGCATGGAGAGAAAGGAATTTGTCAAATCAAGATTTGGAGGCATTACCGCCGACCGGGGAGGCCGTAGAAAGAAATTTTATGTAATTACGGCATTGGGGAAAAGAATGCTGGACAGCCAATATGCACTCAGGACCGAACTGTACAAGCAGATTCCAAAGATCTCGTTTAGCTGATGAAAAACTCACCACCGAAAAACGTACTGAAATTCCTTCGCTGGTTTTGCAGGGAAGACTTTGTTGAGGAGATCGAAGGTGATCTCACGGAAATTTTCAAGAAACAATATGAGCAATCGCCCGGGAAAGCAAGGTGGATGTTCTTTTGGGATGTCGTAAAATATTTAAGGCCGGAATTTATAAAGTCTTTCAAAAACAACTACCCCATTAACACATCCGCTATGTTTCGCCACAACATCTTAATCACGTACAGGAATTTTCTCCGGTATAAAAGTTCCTTTTTTATCAATTTGATCGGCCTATCAACGGGCCTGGCTTCGGTACTGCTGATTTATTTGTGGGTGTACGATGAGGTTGCCATCGACAAGTTTCATGCAAAGGATAAAGAGTTGTATCAAGTATTGAAAAACATACCCAATGGAAATGAAATTCAAACGAGCGAAAATAATTCAGATCTTTTGGCACCGGCGTTGATCCAGGAGGTTCCTGAAATAGAGTACGTCACGACCGTGACAGCCTGGCCATTGGAGGGGGTGCTTACAGTCGGCGAGAAGCGATTGAAAGCATCCGGCCTGGCAGCCAGTAAAGATTTTTTCAATGTCTTTTCTTACAGGCTTATTGATGGGAACAAAGATCGAGTTCTGACGGAGAAGCACGACGTGGTCATCTCTGACGAATTGTCGAAGCGGTTGTTTGGCAAAGAGGAAAATGTAGTGGGTAGGGTCATTGCGTTGGACGAGGAGGACTATGCCGACAGCTATGTCGTTTCCGGAGTTTTTGAGAAAAACAGGAAGTCCTCGGATCAGTTCGATTTCCTGATCACGAACGCCATGTACCTGGACCGGCGTCCGCCCTCCTATATCGGATGGCACAGCAATAGTTTAAAGGCTTATGTGATTTTGAGAGAAGGAGTTGATCTAGCCTCGTTCAATGTTAAACTCAATGCCTTTAACAAGGTGAAATTAACGCCCATGGCGGAAGGGCATCCTGAGTCCATCGGAACGATGTTTCTGGAAAAATACTCAAATAGATATCTCTTCAATCGATTTGAAAATGGAATCAATAAAGGAGGAAGAATTGATTATGTCATACTCTTCTCCACCATAGCTCTCTTCATCCTTGTGATTGCCTGCATCAATTTCATGAACTTGTCCACCGCCAGAGCATCAAGGCGCATGAAAGAAGTAGGTATCAAGAAGGCCATCGGTGCTTTGCGGAGATCGCTTGTCTTTCAATACCTGAGTGAGTCTGTTATCCTCTCATTTCTTTCTTTGTTTGTTGCCCTCGCGATGGTTTTGTTATTCCTTCCCAATTTTAACCTGATCACGGGTAAGGATTTAATCTTTACTCCTGATCCTGGCCTCATCCTGGGTGCACTCGGAATCGTCCTCATGACGGGCATCATCTCGGGGAGTTATCCTGCACTTTATCTCTCCCGGTTAAAACCAGTGGAAGTCCTGAAAGGGAAGATTGTCTCTTCCTTTGGTGAATTATTTGCCCGGCGGGGTCTCGTCATTTTTCAATTTAGCATCTCCATCTTGCTTATCGTTGTGGTGGTTGTGGTGTATCAGCAGGTCAACTTCTTACAAACTAAAAATCTGGGATACGAGAAAGATCATGTCATTGCATTTGATCGGCTTGGAAAATTGACCGAAGGGCTTGAAACGTTTTTGACCGAAGCGAAGAGCACACCGGGTGTTGTCAACGCCTCAGCCATTTCAGGGGAGGTCACTAATTTCGACAACAATGATTCCGGGCATTCATGGGAAGGTCATCCGGATCGATCCAATATTGTCTTTACGCATGCCAGAGTAGGATTTGATTTCATCGAAACGCTCGGCATCAAAATGAAGGAGGGCCGTGCTTTTTCAAAAGACTTCAGCAATGAAGATTCAAAGATTATTCTCAATGAAACTGCCGTTAAGGTCATGCAGTTGACGGATCCGATAGGAAAAATGGTGGACATCCGCGGCAGGAGAGAGATTATAGGAATTGTAAAAGATTTCCATTTCAAATCCCTTTACGAACAAATCGATCCCATGTACCTGATCTATCATCCGGCGTCGACGAGTATGGTGTTGATAAAAATTCAATCAGGCAATCAGACCGAAACGCTGGCCCGGGTGGAAAAACTGTATCATACTTTTAATCCGGGTATTGTATTTGATTTCCGGTTTGTGGACGATGAATACCAGGCGCTGTATGTTGCGGAGCGAAGGGTAGCAAAGTTGTCGCAGTATTTTGCGGGTATTGCCATTTTGATTTCTTGTCTCGGATTATTTGGACTGGCAGCCTTTACAGCTGAACGAAGGGTCAAAGAGATTGGCATCCGAAAAATTCTGGGTTCCAGCGAATTGGAAATAGTCAGCATGCTTTCCGCGGATTTTAACAGGATGGTGTTTATCTCGATTGGGATCGCGCTGCCGGTAAGTTATCTCATTGCCAGCCAATGGCTGCAGAGTTTTGCTTACCGTATCAATCTTAAATGGTGGTTTTTCGCAGGAGCAGGATTCATGGCGATGATCATCGCTTCGATTACGGTAGGGGTACAGACACTGAAGGCTGCGCGAATGAATCCAGTACAAAGCCTGAAAGTGGAGTGAAGGTATTAATAAGCCTGCTGATTATCAGGGGCTTGATTTTTAGAATGTTGCCTCCCTGCGCCATTCTCGAACTTGATTGATTATATAAAATATCTGGAGGCGACCACGAAAAGCAAGACGAAACAATCAGACATCGATAAACTTGCTGAAGAGGTAGACCGGAAATGGTGGGCAAAAAACAAGAGAAGATTCCCAAAAGGGAAATTATCGTAGACCGAGCCAGTTGATTGAAGGTCCCTGGGTCTCCTATTCCATAGCGGAAACTGGCTCATTTTACCCTAACTCTGTGCTGATAATTGTAGAAAATTGCCCTAATTCTGTGTGAATGTATGACAGAAAGATTGCGGTCGGATTCTGAAAAGTGGTTTGTTCCATGCAAGCAACAATCCAAAATAGGCTTGTAATCAGAACGAAATGCCGTAAATTCACGTTTCAGATAATAGTTCAGAAAGAAGTGCATTGAGAATACAAAAGAATATCAAATTGTTCTTGAAAGAGGTGAAGCCCTTCGCCCTTTTTATGAATTGAGCGAAAACGAACGCCACGAAATTGGACTGAAAGTCTTTCAGTATGTCAGTAAACTGGCGGCCCAATTTGGCTCACAGCCAGTTACTAGGGAAACCCTCAAAATACACGGGAAGGTAGCACCCTCCATTTCATAACACAATGCCAGAGCTGCACGTGGTAGCCTGGTCCCAACGGCGAAAAACCTGGCTTTGATCAACCGAAAACTTAATGCATTTTTTGCCTCAATTATCGAAGTCGTCTGGTGCGTTTATGAACGGGCCTTACAGCAACGTTACAGGCACCGCGCAGATATTCAAAAATCCTGATGGAACTCTTGATGTTAAACTTGAAAGTTTCATGACAAACAATGGACCCGACCTTATGTCTATTTGTCAAAAGAGATTATGCCCGTCACCTTTATTTCACTGGGTAAATTAAAGTCAACCTCGGGAAATCAATTGTACGGGGTGCCCGGAACTCCTGATTTCATGGAGTACAAATACATTTGCATTCATTGTAAAGAGTTTAACAATTTATTTGGTTACGCTTTGGAAAAATAAGATGGTTGCCGGGATATTTATTATTGGCACCTACTTCCTTGGCGGTCCCCAAAGATACACGTTGGTCTACAAAGACCTGGCGTACGAGCCTAAGACTTGAAACTGTTTATCCTGAACATAGAGAATCAAGGAACACTTCGATAAATTCAAGCTTCCTATTTTAATTTCCACTTCGCCCTGCGATTGAAGCAATACCGTTTTAAACATTCGCACCACATTATCATGATGCAGCTTCCGGCCACTGTTTTCTCCGCTGGACACAAAATTTTCTATGTCCTTTTCTACAATGGCCAAGTTGAGCGCTTCGCCGGTCGGCTTTTCATTTACAGAATATTTTACGTGCAAGGTTCCATTCGATACCCGGGACGATTCAATCAGTATCTGGTAGATAGAAATCTTTTGTAATGATTCATTGACCGCACGAACCGCTTCATTTTTGTTGGAGCCAACGAACTCGTCTTTGCCATTCACAATCATTTGCGGAGTGTAAATCGAACGCAAGTTCAATATCTCACCATAGTGTCTTTGCCGCTCTGTAAACTCCTTACTGCTGTAAGGATCTTTCCAACCGATATGGTTCCAGTAATCCACATGAAAGGAAAGGCCATAAACCGGCTTGCCTAGCGCTTCTGCTTTCTTTATAATCTCGCTTAGATTTTTATCTGCGGCAGGGCAACTTGAGCATCCTTGGGAGGTAAAGAGCTCGATGATTACAGGATTGTCCTGGCTGAAAGAGTGGAGGGGAATCAGCCCGTATAAAATCAGACCCAGTATTACCCTCATATGTGCAAATATGGCCAAAATGGAAGACATGAAGTGCCGCTAAAATGAATTACATCTGTTTGTCGTCTCACTGACAAAAAAACCTCTGGTCACAGTGTCGAAAATAACTTTCTTACCGTTTAAGTTGTTATAGCCTGTAACCTTATTCTATGAAATTCATCCTCTTTTGCGCCGCATGGTTAACAGCGGCTTCCTCTTTTTCACAGACTGCCGACTCACTCAGGTATTGCCTAACGCCTAATAAGGTAGGTGTTGGCGGGTTTGACCCCGTAAGCTATTTTTCTTCGTCTAAGCCATTGACGGGCCTTCCAGCTATTTCTGCATCTTATGAAAACGTTGAATACCGTTTTGCCTCGGTTAAAAATAGGGAATTATTCCTAAGGAGTCCTTCCCGGTATCTTCCCCAATTTGGCGGATGGTGTTCGATGACGCTTGCCATGGGCAGGGTCACGACCCCAACATATGACAACTTCCTTATACAAAGTGACAAACTCTTCTTATTTGAAAGAACTCTGTCCGTAAATGGAAGAGAATTATGGCTACAAGATCCAAAAGGTAATGCTATACTTGCCAATACTACCTATAAGAAACACATAGCCTCAGGCAGTGGCAAGAAATAATTTACCGGCGTATGCCGGGGCCCTAATCTTACTCCTCAACATCAGTTGTGAAGAAAGAAGAGAATACAAAATTCTGGGTAACATCGAAGACCCTCAAAACGAGATTGCCGTTGCCATCGCTAAAGTTCTAAGTAAGAATTTACACGACTCTATTCTCGTGAGTCCGGGTATTGGTTCGCTCGCCAATGTAGATTCATTAATTAAGGGAAAGGCCGACCTTGCGATTGTCGACAACTATTCATCTTACAATCCAGCTGTTACTTCTATCATGCCTGTGTATGGTCAGATACTCCACATCCTTCATAAAAAAAACTATGCACCCAAATCACTTATGGAACTTATCAAAGGCAAGAAAGTATTCGCGGGCAATCGGGGTAGTGGATCCTGGTCATTTATCCGTCGATTGCTCGTTGATTTTGAAATTGATACTACCTCCTTAGAATTTGTAAATGCACATAACCTCTTTGAGGCGGACGTCATTGTAGCGTTTACTGATTTGCTGTCGCCCGATGAGTTGCAGGACCTGACCGATTATACACTGTTCAGCCTGGACGATATCAATAATTTAGGCAGGGGGTCAATAGTTGAAGGTATTTGTACCCGCTATCCCCAATTCGACCCTTACATCATATCGAAAAATACCTATGGAAGTTTTACTCCAATGCCATTGCTCACTGTAAAGGTCGATGCCATTCTGGTGTGCCGTGCCTCGCTAAGTGAGGCATTCGTATTTGATGTGATGGAGGAACTGAATATCCATAAACAGGAAATAGCCACTATCAATCCATTACTTTATCGCTTTTCAAGTGACTTTGATCCGAAAAATCTGAGTTTTCAATTACACGAGGGCGCCAGAAAATACCTGGCAAGGTATGAGCCTAGTTTCATGGAGAAGCACGCAGAGTTGTTAGGGGTTGTTATTTCAATTCTCCTGGCAATTGCCAGTGCAGTCTACTCGATAACCCGTTGGCAACGTATGAAGAAGAAAAACAAAATTGACCTTTATTATATTAAACTGTTTACGCTTCGAAACAAGATTCCGCTGACCAAAAACAAGCAGGAAATTGAAGAGCTTGACCGGGATCTCAAAACCATCCAGGAAGAGACTTTTGGACTAGTCATCTCAGAAAAGCTTCTGGCGGATGAGTCGTTTTCCATTTTCCTTAACTTATCACGATTCATCATTGATGAAATCAGAAAACGGGAGAATCAAATAGCTTAAACGCACATAAACTCGGTCTTGTGAACATATCCAGAAAAGCAACTTTGAATGATGAATACCGGCACATCGTGAGCCACCTTGAAGTAACAACTAAAAAATTAGATGAGATTGTAAGTTCAATCACAGAAGCTATCGAGCGAGCGGATTGAACAAGGATATTCCTTTAAGGTTATTGATTTTTAAGGTACACTTATACCGGAACCGTAAAATTCCCGGAAAAGGATCTGAATAATCAATGGGTCGTCTTATTGAAAAAGGAGGGGGATAAGGCAGGAGTAAACTGCACATTCACCTCAGCCACAAACCATTCTGCAGAAAAACTTTTAACCGGACAAGTGATCAGAACGTGCTTCCTCGCTGTTTCCCTTTACTTTTCCGGGGTCCCAGTTCTTTTCCGCAACGCTTCTTTTGATTGAAAATTCTGACCTGTTACCGCCTACGGTAATGCGGCAGTAGATTGGAGTGAGACCATCTCTGTTCCTCGAACTGCGCAGAATGAATGTTGTGCTGAATGTTGTTTGCATGGCTTTAATAGTTTTTGGTTCACTTTGTTTGTTTAGAAACTGTGAATACTTCACATGAAAACCACCAAAAGGAATCAATACAAATTGATGATAATCAATCATTTGTACGGACTCTGGTGAACAGACTGCAAGAGTAAATCTGTTCACCGAATTGTTCACCATAGTACTGGGTGTATGTGCATATTTTGGAGAGTTTGAAAAATGAAAAACCCTCCACACATAATGTATAGAGGGTTTTGATGACGCTTGATTACCAAGCTGTCGGGGTGGCCAGATTCGAACTGACGATCTTCTGGTCCCAAACCAGACGCGATACCGGGCTACGCTACACCCCGAACATATAATGAGGTGCGAAGATATTAAAAGCTAAGCGATTGGCAAGTATCTATTTTCGGGATTTTGATAAAGTTGCATACGAAAAGCAAAGGTCATCCGGTAACACTGGCTATTCCGGGTTCTCGAGAGCCGGTCTGGATATAAAAAAGAGCGTCCCCAAAAGAATCGCCCCGACAATGGAAAAGATGATGAAAATAATGACCGGGGAAAAGCCGAAGAACAAAATCATGGGCGCTCTCTTCTTTACGTCCGAAGAGAAATTAGCGCTGTTCTCCAGGATTACTTTGTTGGTATTTCGGAAATATTTATTGATGTGCGTTTGATAATCGTAAAAGAGGGGCTCCAGTATTTTGTCAAATTCATCCAGAGCCAGAGACCCATTACCCTGGTTGGCCAATCCGATTAGTTCATCGCTCACCTGCCTGTATTTTTTTCTGGAAAGGATTAATTCTTCCAGCAGGCTATTGGTTTGGGGATAAATGTTCGCCAGGCTGTCCAGGAACTTTGTATTGGATTCCGTAATCATATCCCTTTCCCGGCCTAACTTCTCCTTTTCCTCGCGGTTCTTAGTTTGGAGAATCTTATACAACAGAATGTACCCTCTGTTCGAATAAAAAGAAAGCTTTTGAATGATATCCAAATGATTGGTACCCTCCTCAATAAGCAAAGTGTATTGGGTATCAATGTTGTTGAGGTAATTGTACAGGAAGATGTTGCACGTGCTAAAGATCAAAAAAATGATTACAATCAGTACTTTTTTTACCATGCTGATGGAGATTGGGGATAGTTGTTAAATGTTGCGAAATCTAAAAGCAAATTACAACAACACAAAACAAGAAAACTATAAAGGGACAATATTGACGATATGTGAAGGCGAAATCTGCCTGAATGTAATATTGACGTAATATTTTGACAGTCCGCGTGGCATTTCCAAGCTTTGGAACGGTGAGTAGTACTATTTCTAGTGGATGACGTTGTCAACCATTGGACAGCGGAAGCGAGCAGGAGACATTTGTTTCAGCTTTTCAGTCGTTTGAGCAGTTTCAAAATAAGAGTTCGTCCAAAACAAACAACGGGAGAATATTTTTGACACTGATGACCAGCGGAAAAGCGAATCCAGGCTCATGGGCATCCCCCAAACCCTGCCTTTTATGGCCTCAACCCGTCACCCTTCTCCGGAAGAGAAGGGTACAAGGAGTTTTTATTGACGCCCTCATGTCAACGTTTTATCATTTTGTCTCGTACGATTTCATTCAAGACTTTTTCTCTTAAGTTTTGACTAATTGCGATCTTCTCATTTCCGATGTGCAAAATGTTGCCTTCTATACTTTTTATTTTGCTACGGTTCACAATAAACGATTTGTGTATTTTAATGAACAAGTCTGACGGCAATTGCTCCTCCAGACTTTTGATCGTAACATAAACCATCAATTTTCTTGACTGGGTGTAGAGCATAACGTAATTCAACATCGCCTCCGCATACACTAAATCATTGTAAAAAACTTTTTCGATTTGATTATCGCATTTTATGAAAAAATGGTCGTTGATTTTATCGGCACTGACTTTTAATAAGCTCTTTAATTCTCTTACTTCTTTTGCTTTGTTACAGGCTTTTAAAAATCGGTCAAAAGCAATCGGCTTTACCAGATAATCTAAAACGTCCAATCCGTAGGCTTCTACTGCGTATTCTGCATAAGCGGTCGTCATAATAATCGCCGCATGGGTATTTGAACTTTTAAGAAAATCGATGCCATTTATTTTCGGCATATTGATGTCGAGAAAAATAATGTCGATATCATTTTCATCCAGCAATGAGATGGCTTTCAAAGGATTTTCGGCTTGCCCAATCAACTCTAAATAATTTATGTCCTCAACGAATTCCTGCAATACTTTTCTTGCAACGGGTTCGTCATCGACAATGATGCATTTCAGTTTCATGATAGGTCAATAGTCAGATTGGTTTCATAAAGATCATTGTCATTGCGTGTAGTGAGCCCATATTTGCTGGCATACAATATTTCCAGTCGCCGCGTTAGATTGGCAATGCCAATGCCATTGGAATTCTTAATGATACCGTTTTGTTGCAGGTCTTTTGTATTGATAAACGAACTGTGCAAAACATGGTCTTTGGTGTGTATTTTGATGATTATTTTATTTTCGTTCTCAGAGAAATTGCTGAC
>JAYVXP010000240.1:0-11593 GCA_043785125.1 Bacteroidia bacterium | reverse complement strand
TAACCTGAATAATATTCGAATTCTTGAACTCATCATTGTTGGACTGCGAAGCAACAACTTTCACATCCAGTGTAATTGGTTGGCCAATTACTCCGCCAAATTTTAATGCCATGGCGTTAATCTCTTTGCCCAACAGACTGCCAGTCAAAACACCAACAAAATCTTTGGATGCGAAACTAACAAAGTTTTTTCCCGTAGCGCCTACCTCGATACTGAATTTACTTCCGCTCAGACCTACTGCATACTTGGGGTCATTCCAAGTAAATGAGATGGCACTGCTCAATGAATCCGCAGCGGTAATCGCGATCGTAGTTACGGAGGGTGTCACTATAAATGATGTAGTGCTCTTTGTAAAGTGAGGCGTTGGTTCAACCTTTTGGCAAGAGATGGCAACCGTCACCATGGCGACAACCAAAGCAAAATAAAATATTTTATTTTTCATCACAATCTGTTTTAAATTTTAGTCATGGTGTACTTACCGGTCTTAAAGTTGACCACTATTTTATAATTACCAGAAACTGGCGGGGGGGCGAAGTCACTACCGTTGTTTGGTGTAAAGCTGTCTCCCAAACCATTGTTTTGGTGTTTGGCTCCGGTAAATCCGTATTTAGCAGCCCAACTTCCATACACAGGAAGAAGCAAAAATCCATTCGATGCATCGGCTGTCCCATTAAATGTTAAAGCGAGATTATCAATCTGAAACAAGTATGCATTTACCTTTGTGAATTCCTGACCTGCCGGCACGACTTCTCCATTGGTTCCAGCCTGCCAGCTTCCAGGTGTAGCAGAACCGGTGATGAATAATTGAGCAGGAACCGGATAAACTACATCCAGGTAGGTGGTGATGTTAATTTTCACCACGTTAGAATAGATGGGTACACTGTTGCCCGACAAAGTAGCCTTAATCCTAAACTCAAAAGCGTGCACCACGAAATCCGGAAGCGCAAGGTTTGCTAACGTGTTGTTTAGGTTCCTAACAATAAAACTGGTGGATACATCTCTGGTGATGGACACGCCAACGGCGTTGGGGTTAGAAAAATTTGAACCGGTTGTGTCAATCTGAAGGGTATAAAAAACATCTTGTGTATTCACACCGTTAGAAAAAGTATAGTCAGGGTTCGTCCACTGAAATTGAAGGGAAGTATAATCCTGATTTGCCTTCATTAACACGAGGTCAGCTGTAGATGACACGGTTAACGCAGGCGGTGTTCCACCTGTGAAGGTTACCTTAATCTGATCTTTGACGCAGGAACCCAAAACAGTTCCGGCAAACAGCAAGCAGAAGAATATGGGTTTATTTAGTTTCATAATCATTCTCGTTTATGCGTTAATTTTTTAATAACCTAGGTTCTGTTTCAAATTTGGATTGGATCCAATATCCGAAGCTGGAATCGGGAATATTGCTCTTTTGTCCTCAATTGAGGCTCCGTTAATATTGCCTCCTTTCCATGGCCACAGGTAAGTAGTTCCCGTAAATTTCCCAAACCGGATAAGGTCAGTTCTTCTATGACCTTCCCAATATAACTCGCGCGCACGTTCGTCCAGAACAAAATCAAGATCAAGCTGGGCAAGGGTAATTGCACCCGGTGCATTGCCTGCCGTCACATCTCCCGATCTGGTTCTGATCTGATTGATATAACCCAATGCAGTGTTCAAATCACCACCTGAGCCTCCCCTCAAAACAGCCTCAGCATACATCAAGTATGCATCGGCGAGGCGGAACATGGGGTAATCTGTATTGTTGAAACCTGTATTGGCTGAAACCGGAATCGTCCCGTCAGAATTTACATTCCGGAATTTGAAAATACCATATCCGTCGGTGCTTGAACTCACTGAATTCATAGCCAGGTTTTGCCCTTTGTTTTCCTTCGCAAACAGCGCTCTTGATTCTGTAAGGGTAGGAAATTTACTTACAAATGCCGAAGTGGTCCGAAGACCAGACCAACCACCGTAGCCTGCATTTCCATAAATCATAACCTGCACAATGTCATAGGCCTGTGAATGTGCCCCATCAAAATTCTGCGAGAAAATGATCTCCGGGCTGGTGTTGTTATCGGCCAAAAAGTTGTACAAATAGTTGGGCGATAAACGATAACCACCGGCTATCACTTCCTTTACCTGTACAACGGCTTCGCTATATTTTCCATTCCCAGCCCCTAAGTACACTTCAGCGTTCAAATACAATTTTGCCAAGAGCATAGCACACGAACCTTTATCCGCCCGTCCGTATTCAAACCGAGGCGCACCTAAACTTTCTTTTATTGCCAGCAGCTCAGATTCAACATATTTGAATAAATCCGCCCTTTGGATTTGCTTTGGAAAGTATGCTCCTGGCAAGTCCGCCTCGGTTACAAAAGGCATGTTTCCAAAAAGGTCAATTCCATAGTAGTAAGATAAAGCTCTCAGGAAGCGCGCCTCGGAATTAAATTGCTTAAACACCGGATCACTTATTTTGGGGGCAGTTACACGGATGAATTCGTTGGATAAAGCTGCGACATTCATGATTCGTGCAAACAACGCAGTAGGAATCCCGTCTGAAGGCGCCCATGAATTGAAGTGCAAATTAAATATGGTTCCATTGGCATCATTTGGATAAGTCCAAACCGCTTCATCGGTAGTTAATTCCTGCAGATTCCACAAGGATCGGATAAAGCAGCTGAAGCCTTCATCCACGCCGGCCACATCAGGGGCACCGGCTGGGCCTTGTTGTCCTGTTAGGGCAAAGGCAGCATATAGTTTAGCCAATCCTTGCTTGTACGATTCGGTGGTGGTATAGACCTGGGATGCCGTCTGCAAATACGGATCAATGGGCTTGACATTCAAGTCATTCACACAAGACATCATCAGCGCCACAATCAACAGGGCCAATGCTATTCCTGAATTCTTTAGATATATTTTCATATCGATCTGTTTTTATATACTACTTAAGACTAAAATGTAACATTCAAGCCCATCAAAAAGGTGCGTGGGCGTGGATAGATGTTGTTATCAATACCACTCACAATTTCAGGATCAAGTCCCTTGTACTTTGTGATGGTAAACGCATTTTGAACCGTAAAGCTGAGCCTTGCCTTTAGCCGTTGCGTCCCGAGCTTGTCAAAAGTATAACCAGCACTGATGTTATCCATTTTAAAAAAGGATGCATTTTGAATATAGTAATCGGAGTACAGTTGCTGCGAAACAAACTTCGTGTCGTTAATTGACGTGGGTACATTGGTGAAGTAGCCCAGGTTATACACGCCATTATAAAAGGCTCTTCCGGATTGAACATTGTTATAAAGATAATTGCCTATGCTGATCCTCCCTGAAAAGGAGAAATCAAACTTCTTATAATTTACGCGCGAATTAATACCAATTAAGAAATCAGACGCAGGTCTCTTATAATGATATTTATTTAGCTCCGAAGCTATTGCAATACCTCCTTTGCCCGACCGGTCAACATATAGGCCTTCAATGGGTTTGCTATTCGCGTCATATACCTGTTGGAAAGCGAAAAACGAATTGGCAGGAAATCCAACCTGATCATTCTGAATATTGGCATTGACTCCAATACCGCCGTGATACACACCACCGTAAGAAGGATCATTGGTGAGGTTCAATTTGGTGACCTTGCTGGAGATGCTTGTAAAATTTACGCCGGCATTCCATGTCAAATTAGCAGTGGAAATGGGCACAGCTTTTAATGTCAATTCAATGCCCTTGTTCACCATACTTCCAACATTGGTGGTAAGGAAATTGGAGAAATTAACCCCATTAGGTACCCCGACGTTATTCAACAGATTCGTTGTATTCTTTTGAAACAAATCTAACGAACCGGTTAATTTGTCATTGAAGAAACCGAAGTCAACACCCGCATTGGTTGTCGCGGTAGTTTCCCATTTGATGTTGGCATCATAAGGGTTGGGTCTGAGTGTAGTGTAAAAGGTGTTCCCTAACTGATATTGCGACAATATATCAGACGATTGATAAGTAGATAGATATGGGTAGTATTGATTAGGTACCTCTTGCTGACCGGTAACCCCGTATCCTGCCCTCAATTTCAAGTCAGACAAAAAATCAACATGGGAAAGAAATTGTTCATCCTTCATGCGCCAGGCCAACGCAACAGAAGGAAACAAGCCCCACCTGTTTTTAGGACCAAACCGTGAAGAACCGTCATCGCGAAGGGTCGCCGTCAATAAGTATTTCCCGTTAAGGGTGTAATTCAGCCTGCCAAAAAACGAGATTAAGTAGTTTTCATTTTTAAAAGGGACTGCTTTCGTTACGGCTATACTTCCATTTGTATTCTGCCCTTCCCTGAAAAAATGTTGGAATCCATAACCACCTGTGATATCAAATTTATGAACACCAATTTGCTTTGCATAACTGGCATAAAGATCGAGGAGCTCTGATTGGTTTCTTCCCCAATACGTATTGTTCCTTCCTACTAATATGCCAGTATTTTGAACAAAGGCTCCAGTAAGGGGCACTCGATTGAATCCACTGCTGGCAGCGCGATCCAGACCAACATTTACATTCAATTTCAAACCAGGAACGTAACGAACCATATACTCAGCCTGAAGATTCGTAATGATTCGATTGGCGGTTGAGCGATTATCAGTTTGATTTAATTGCGCAACTGGGTTTGCCGTTCCATTGGTTTCTCCTTTGCTCAGCCAGGAAAAGTAGCCACCATACTGAGTGTCAGAAGGGCTGTACACCGATTGCGTTGGATCAAAGCCAACAGCACTGCCCACCGCACTTGGTTCTCCGAAGTTGGTTGCTGTATAGTTCCCCTTTGCACTGATATTTAGTTTCAGATCGCCATTGAGCAAACTGGGATTCAAATTTACATTGAGGGAATTTCTTTGTGTACTGGTGGTTTTAAGAATTCCCTGTTGATCAGTATAACCGTACGAAATACGATAGGGAAGATTTTTGAGGGAACCGGATACATTCAAATTATGGTCATTTGAAATCGCATTGCGGAAGATCTCCTTTTGCCAGTTGGTATTGGCGGTTCCAAGCTTGGCGACGGCCGCTGCATCGATCCCGGATTGGCCGGTTTGGGCCATGGTATTGACTAGCGACTTATATTGAGGAGCATCCAGCACATCTACGTATTTGATCGGAGCGCCAATGGAAACATTTCCATTGTAACTGAATTTAGGCTTTCCGACTGCACCCTTTTTGGTTGTGATGATAATTACACCATTGGAAGCCCGTGAACCATAAATGGCTGTCGCTGAAGCATCCTTCAACACAGTAAAAGTTTCGATGTCATTTGGATTTAAAGTAGCTAATGGGTTTGCAACACCTCCTGGATAGGTATTGTCTACCGGAAATCCATCAATTACAATCAGCGGATCATTGCTTGCGGATAATGAAGATCCGCCCCTAATCCGAATGGTTGAGTTATCTCCTGGCGCACCGCTATTCGACGAAATGGAAACGCCGGCGATCTTACCCAGTATTAGGTCCTGAGGTGAGGTCAAAACACCGCGGTTAAAATCCTTGGTGGAGATAGCTGCTACAGCACCAGTTGCATCTTTCTTTTGCACCGCTCCGTAACCGATCACGACCACTTCCGTAAGAGAAGTCACATCGGTTTCCAACGTTACGTTAATGGCAGTCTGAGTTCCTACCAATATCTCCTGGGTCTTGTAACCAATGAAGGAAAGCACCAATGTTGAATTCTCTCCAGCAGTGATGGTAAAATTTCCATCACCATTGGAAATGGTACCGTTTTGTGTTCCTTTCTCAAGGATATTCACTCCAGGAATTCCGGATTTATCATCTGATGAAATAACCCTTCCCGTAACCGTCTTCTGTGCAAAGGCGCAAAGCGACCCAAACACGAGAAAAACAGTAAAATACCTACGAACAATTAGATAAAGTTTAGCCATACAAGGAATTGATTTAAGTTTTCTAAAGCCTCCACTGAAACAAAGCGCCTAAGCCTGATTGGTGGCATTTTCGCCAACAATGTTACGGCAAAATTAATTTCGTTTCCTTAAAAAACCTTTAAAATCTCGCTGAAAACGAAATCGCAATCGATTGCGGCAATTTCAATCAACAACATATCAACTGAACATTAAGTTTCCTCTTAACATGACCGGAAACCAGAAGATGGTTACCGGTGCGCGCAAACGGTGAAGAATCAAAGATTATTCCGGAAACAAGGTTGGCGCGCATAATCTCTATCGTGCGATAGTTGGAATAGACTCAATTAAATACCCCAAAATGGAGGATAACAAACATCAAGGGACACTTTGGTCTTTATTTTACCTGAGACAAAGTTGCTATATCGTGTCCTTGTTTTTTGCAAAATTTACAGTAAGGAAATGAATGCTCCTTAATTTAAATTCATCCTTAATTTGACGGCAGGGCAACTCACAAAATAATTCATCCAATATCCTCAGAGAAATTTTATTCGAGGCGACATCAGGGCCATTTGACATTCATAACATTGAATTGCAATTCCAAAAGCTGGCATAGTCGCTCCACCGGAGTTTTATTTCATCAAATATTCATGATATAGTTTAGTTCATTTTGTTATATTTCAATTTGGCTTACTATTACTACCCATAATCTTAGTTTTTTGAGTCTACATTTTTTAAGTTTTATTCTGGCATCAGTAATACTGGCATGCCCTTTTCAAGCAAGGTCACAAGAGCGTAAATTCGTCCTCCTTGGAGATTCCATGAGCATCAATCGGTCAAACAATAAATTTGCATTGACAGGTACTGTAACGCAATCAGAAGACAACAAGCCCTTGCAAGGTGTTGCCTTGTTTGTGGACGGTTTGAAATATGGAAACAATTCGGACGTTAATGGAAAATACATCATCTATCTGCCTCCGGGAAAATACCGACTCACTGCAAGGCACATTGGAAAAGTACCCTCCCAAAGGTTGGTGGCTATCTACGCTAACGGAGTATTAGATTTTGAAATGGGAGAAAGGTCGGAAACGCTGGAGGAGGTGGTCGTGACCGCTCGAAAAAAAGAAGACAATATCAAGGAAGTCTTCACTGGGATGGTCAAGCTAAACATTTCAGAAATCAGAAGGCTTCCGGCCTTTATGGGAGAGGTGGATGTAATCAAGAGTCTGCAAATGCTTCCAGGGGTCACTTCTGTTGGAGAAGGAAGCGCAGGGTTTAATGTGCGTGGAGGAAGAGTAGACCAAAATCTGGTTCTGATGGACGGCGGTCAAATCTTTAATTCGTCTCATGCCCTTGGGCTTCTGTCAAACTTCAATCCCGACGTTGTTCAAGACTTCACTTTATACAAAGGAAATATTCCCGCCCAATTCGGTGGAAGAGTTTCTTCCGTATTGGAATTGAGGACCCGGACGGGCGATATGAGCAAATATAAATTCAAGGGTGGATTAGGACTTTTATCGGGCCGTCTGACGGTGGAGGGGCCAATTATTAAGGAAAAAACTTCGTTCATCATAGGTTCCAGGATCTCTTATTCAGATTGGGTCCTTCGCGCGGTTCAAAACACGGATGTAAGGAATAGCGCTGCATCCTTTTACGATATCAATGCAAATATCACACATCGCTTCAGCCAGCGAAATTCATTAAGCCTGTCATATTACAAAGGCCATGACTATTTTCGATTCTCCAATCAGTTTGGATATGACTATACAACGCAGCTGATCAATCTCCGATGGAAAGTCATTCTTAGCGAAAAGTTCTCATCAGAATTTAGCGCTGTTTCAGGAGACTACAATTCCAAGCTGTTTGATTTTGACATTGCGAATGCGAGGGCCTTGACCAATGGGATCAAGTATTTTCAATTAAAGGAGAATTTCTTATACACTTACCAGGAAAAACATGCGGTGAATTTCGGTGCTGAGGCTGTTTTTTATAATGGGAAGCCGGAGAAGTCGATTCCGTTTGGTTCAAATTCAACCACAGCAGGCCAACAAGTCGAAAAAGACAGAGGAAGAGAGTTCGCCGCCTATGCAAATGAAGAATATACAGTCACGCCAGGGCTTTCCATTTCAGGAGGGCTCCGGTATTCTCTTTACCAATACCTGGGAGCGGACACGGTTTACCATTATCAGGCAGGGCAAGTACGCAGTGCTAACTCAATGACGGATACTGCCTATTATTCAAACGGAGCAGTGATCAAAACTTACCAGGGTTTGGAGCCGCGTGTATCGATCCGCCTTGCGATTAGTCCAAATGGCTCGCTGAAAGCCAGCTACAACAAGATGAGGCAATATATCCATCTTATATCTAACGGAACTGCCCCTACTCCTGTAGATATCTGGCAAGTTTCCAATTCATATATCCTTCCACAAATAGCAAACAATTTTTCCCTGGGTTATTTTCGAAATACGATCGATAATGATTTCGAAACGTCGATTGAGGCATTCTACAAATTAACGTCCAATCTGGTCGACTATAAAGATTTTGCTCACCTCCTGCTGAACAGACACCTGGAAACTGAATTGTTGCAAGGCAAAGGCAAGTCTTATGGGCTGGAATTGTTCATCAAAAAAACTTCGGGGCCATGGACGGGATGGATTTCTTATACATACTCAAGATCGCTCCTAAAAATTGATGGAACCCATCCTGAGGAAAAAATTAATCGCGGAAATTGGTATCCTTCCAACTACGACAAACCCAATAATTTGGCCATCACTGCCAATCATAAATTGGGAAAGAGAATGCGCTTTTCCACCAATTTTAACTACAGTACTGGACGGCCCGTTTCCGCTGTTGTTACAAACTTTCCCGCAGGGTCCGTGGCCATACCTGTTTACTCCGATCGAAATCAGTATCGCATTCCTTCCTATATCCGGTTGGATATCTCATTTACGATTAATAGCGTCTTCAAGAAAGTAGACGACAATCTTTCGTTTTCAATTTACAATTTGTTGGGGCGCCGCAATGCCTATTCAGTTTATTATCAGCAGCCCTTCGGTTCGGACGCCTTGCAGTCGTATAAATTATCCATCTTAGGCAGCGCTTTGCCGTCTATCACTTATAACATAAACTTCTAGTGAGATTTTCCAAAAGAACCATCTTCTGCTTTTTCATCCTCTTGATTGCGTTTAACAACTGCAGAGATGAATTTAGTTTTACGACACTTACGCTCGAAAACCATTTGGTTGTGGATGGTGGAATCAACGACACATCAGGCCCCTATTTCCTGAAATTGGGTACCACTACATCGCCTGACCGGCCCGCAAATCCATTGACCGCTGCTATCATTACGATCACAGATAACCACGGGCTAAAAGAAGCCTACCACGAAGTTGGCAATGGGCAGTACAGGTTGGATGGAACGATCGTGAAGGGAACGCCGGGGGTGGGTTATGTTCTGGAAATTAGCCTGCCGAATGGCAAGGTTTATCGTTCAACCACCGAGATAATGCCCAACGTGCCTCCTGCACTGGACAGCCCCTATTGGACAATTGTTAATGAGAAAGTAATAAGCTCTGAGGGTATAGTGATTAATAACATAATGTTGAAGGTTTTCCTAACCAGTCAGCTGCAGGTAAGTTCAACTTCAGGTTATTTGCGATGGGGAATTGATGAGGTGTATAGTATTTTCCCATACTGTCCCCCGAATGCCATAAGCTGCCCGCCTATATGCTATGTATTCAAGCCTACCAGCAGCTACAATATTGTTCTTGTAAAAACCACTGATTATGCGACCAATTCTCAATTGTCCAATATCCTATTGCAGAGCCAGGGAGTCGACTATACCTTCAGTTCAGAACACATTTTGAATGTGACACAATACAGTATGAATAAATCAAATTTTGAATATTGGACAAAAGCACAGGAACTTATCATGAAGCGAGGGTCCATTTTTGATACACCCCCGGCTAAACTCACCGGAAACATCACCAATCAATCGGACGCTAATGAAATTGTTTTTGGTTATTTTGAAGCTACGATGCAAAGAATCAATCGCCTAAAAGTGAGCCGGGGAAATATCCCTTTCTATCTGGTTTCATGTTATGACTATCCGGAAAGGTTGTACTATTCCTTTTGCCAGAGTTGTGAATACCTGCCCGGTAGTACGCTACCTCAACCGTCCTGGTGGTTTTAGGCTCTGCTTTTTTTTGATGCTATATTATCCTTATCAAGGTGTCTTTCTCGTCTTAATCTTCTCTGCAATAAATCCACCAATGCGTCCTCCTTGCTCCTTACCCACCTGGCAAGCAGGGAGGTAATGGATACCGCCATAGTTTCTGCTGACGACTGCCTCATCTGAGGCGAATAAAAAAGACTTGAAATTCCGAATCGGCATGCCAAATTCAACTTCAGTGGAATCGGTGAAAGCAAAATTTTCTCCAAATAATTTAGTGAGGGCAACGGCAGCCGAACTTGAAATTACTGCGTGGCCGCTGGTATATTCCGGAAACGGCGGGGTCTGCAAAAGGGGTATCCAATTTTCGTCAATGTATTGGTTGATGTACGTTTCGGGACGGATCAATCTGCTTCGATATTTCTCGTCCCAGCAACTGATAAATGCGTCGGAAAGCGAGATGGATACACGCACATACGCCTCGGCTGTCTGAAACACATCGGCCTTTACCTGTCCACAAGCTACCCTTGTAATATTCATCCAATGCCCTCCTGGTGAAATCTTCTTGGTCGCAAACATAACGTGCCCCTTGACGTTCATGACAAAGGGATTGCAATCCCAAAAACTGGCAATGGCCCGTTGCTCCTCAGTAAGATTCTTGCCGACATCATAGACCTGTAAAGCATCTCTATAAAAAGGACTTCCTTTTATTGTTGAAAATGGGGTCGGTAAGGCCGGCTTGAATTGTTGCGCTGAATCCATGACAAAGGTCCTGATCTTATTCCAGTGCGGCTCCACAGCATCCATGTAGGCAGGCGGTGTTGGCTTCCACGTGGCCGGATCGTTCTGAATAGAATATTTTGGAAAGGATCTGGTTTGCTTATACTTATCCTTCGATGCCCATGTTAATATGTGATCCGCTACTTTTGTTCCGTAGTCGATTGACCGGTTGAATACCCCTTCCGGTACACCGATATCTTTAAACTCCTTCATCATGGATTGATAAAACGCATCCATGCGATCATCTGAAAAGACAAGGGCCTTTCCCACTTTCAACGCTGCCTGAACTGACGCCAGGGTAAAACAATATTCCAATGCGGAATCGGGTTGGGGCACAGGTTCGAGGCCATGAAGCTGACCTGCCAGGCTCACATAATCTTTATTATGCTGTATGAGTGCCTCGTAAGCGGCCACGCTGGAATATGCATAAATCCGGCTCGCAACGGGAGGTGAGAAAATGTCATGAACGATGACGTCTGTAATTTGCTTGATCGAGCGATGGATGAATTCGGGATTTTGAGCTTTGATTTTATAATCCCCATGCTTGGCAGAGCAAGAAATAAATACTACGCCGATCATCATCATCAACCGAGAATAACTTTTCATTTCCATTACCATTTTTGCAAGTTTACACTAAATGCAGGATCGTCAAAATGATCAAAGTCATTTTCTTTGACAGGCGTGTCGGAGCGGTTACTTAATGACGTAATCCATGTGGTTTGGTCCGATTCCTATCAATTCCAGAGACTTCCAGTTCTTAGGAAGTTTAACCTTGCGTTGT
>JAYVXP010000239.1:0-3626 GCA_043785125.1 Bacteroidia bacterium | reverse complement strand
ATGAGATTTTGCTGAGCGAAATCGAAGTCAATCCATTTCAGCCAAGACAAAACTTTGACCAGGAATCGATTAACGAACTGGCGGCGTCTATCAAAATTCACGGAATCATTCAACCGGTTACCGTCCGCCGTTTGTCGCGCAACCAATATCAGTTGATTTCCGGTGAAAGACGTTTTCAGGCCTCAAAAATTGCAGGACTGAAAGGAATCCCCGCCTACATCCGTTTGGCCGATGACCAGCAGATGCTGGAGATGGCGCTGATCGAAAACATTCAGCGCGAAAACCTGAATCCGATTGAAGTGGCATTGAGTTATCAGCGACTTATCTCTGAATGCAATCTCAAACAGGAAGAACTTGGTGAACGGGTGGGAAAAGAGCGGTCCACGGTAACCAATTATCTGCGCCTGTTGAAACTACCTCCCGATATTCAAATCGCATTGCGCGATAACCGGATTTCTATGGGGCATGCACGTGCTATCATCAACGTCGAAAATGCAGAGGCTCAGCTGTTTATTTTCAAGAAGATACTCCAGGAAGATTTGTCGGTTCGGAAAGTGGAGGAGCTGGCGCGCCAACTGGTTGCAGGTTCTTCGGCGAAAACGGTGACCACCAAACTGGAATCCACAACGGCATCAAAAGAGATGAACAACCTTCAAACCAAACTGTCTTCACATTTTGGCACGAAAGTTAGTGTAAAGAGTGATGGCGGGAAGGGAGAGATCAAAATACCGTTTATTTCGGTACAAGACCTTAACCGGATCCTGGACATACTCAAGTTGTAGTGCATGATCAAAAAGATTGCCTTCTTATGCCTCCTGGGCGGATTGGCGCTGAAAGGCCTGGCACAGGAGAAACAAAATACCAAAGCCGACTCAGCGGTCGTCACCACGGACACTACCCTGGTGGAAGGCGGCAGGCCGGTCGAAAATATTGTGTCTTATTCAAAACGGTTTGATCCCCGGAAAGCCTTGCTGTTGGCGGCGGTGCTCCCCGGCGCCGGCCAGATTTACAACAAAAAATACTGGAAGCTCCCCCTGGTGTATGGTGGTTTGGGATTGATCGTCAATGCAGTCACCTACTATGAGACGGCTTATGTAAAATACAAGAATGAATTATTTATCACAATCAATGGCGGAACGGCACCCAGCGGAAAGGACCAGACTGCACTTCGCGCGATTGTTGATGAAGCCCGGCGTCAGCGCGATTTCTTTTTGGTGATTGGCGGTCTGGTGTATATCCTGCAGATGGTCGATGCACACGTGGACGCGCACTTGAAAGAGTTTGATCTCAATCCCAAATTGCACGTCCAGGTAAAACCGCATATGGAACAAAATATGATGATGGGAAGAAGCTCCGGTTTTGCATTGGTCTTTAAGTTTTGAATCATGAAAATTATTTTAATCGGATACGGAAAAATGGGAAAGGCAATCGAGAAGATTGCGTTGGAGCGCGGGCATGAAATTGCCGGAAGAGTCGATTTGAATGACAGTCCACCCTATCCGGCAGCCGATGTGGCCATTGAATTCAGTCAGCCTGAATCGGCGATTAAAAATATCCATCAATGTGTCGATCAGGGAATTCCAGTGGTGTGTGGCACTACGGGATGGCTGAACCAAAAGGAGGCGGTAGAAAATTATTGCCGTCAGCATAACGGAACACTTTTCTATTCCTCCAACTTTAGTCTGGGTGTCAATATTTTTTTTAAAATCAATGAATACCTTGCCAGGTTGATGAACCGGCATGCCGAATATGATGTCACCATTGATGAAACGCATCATACCCAAAAGAGAGATGCGCCCAGCGGCACGGCCATCACGTTGGCCGAGGGCATTATCAAAAACCTAAGCCGGAAAAAAAAATGGAATATCGTTGAAACCCAACAAATGGAATTACTTCTGATCAACTCATTTCGGGTTGATCCGGATCCGGGAACGCATGTTGTAAAGTATCACTCAACGTTTGATGATATCGAGATACGGCATAAGGCACATTCGCGCGAGGGTTTTGCCGTAGGCGCCGTGCTTGTGGCGGAATGGCTTGCCGGAAAGCAGGGGGTGTTAACCATGGATGATTTTTTGAAATTCTGATGCGTGCAAAAAAATCGACACCAAGGAAACCAATCAAAACTGAGTCTTGGTGGTGGCAAAAAAAGCTGCGCTGCGCCGCTCATACGCGATAAGACTACTCTGCCATTTATGGCCTCAACCCGTCACCAGGATGTGCGTGTTATGATTTTCTATAAACACGGGGCCCCTCTGAGGCCTGCCATATGCCGATTTCTACTCTATAGTTGTCATGGGTGATTTCGCTAATGACTCCTTAAATGAATGACACCTCTGATGACGTATGCGGTTTCCCTGTCTTTGGCTCCGTAAGAGCCTCCTGTTTGTAGCATAGGATATGCGTGTTATGATTTTCTATAAACACAGGGGCCCTCTGAGGCCTGCCTTACGCCGATTTCTACTCTATAGTTGGCATGGGTGATTTCGCTAATGACTCCTTAAATGAATGACATCTCAAATGACGTATTCGGTTTCCCTGTCTTTGGCTGCGTAAGAGCCTCCTGTTTGTAGCATAGGATATGCGTATTATGATTTTCTATAAACACGGGGGCCCTCTGAGGCCTGCCTTTACGCCGATTTCTACTCTATAGTTGGCATGGGTGATTTCGCTAATGACTCCTTAAATGAATGACATCTCTGATGACGTAGGCGGTTTCCCTGTCTTTGGCTGCGTAAGAGCCTCCTGTTTGTAGCATATCAAGTTTGCCAATACCCATGGCTCCAGAGGAGCCTCCTAAAAAACACGGCAAGAGGCAGACTTTTTAGTCAGCCCCAGAAGGGTACAAGGAATTTTTAGAAACACTCTTTAACATCGATTAAGATAATTTTCCCTTTCTTTGCGGGACTTTTTTAAATACAACTTACTAACGGTATGAATTGGAAATTCTGGATCGGGAAACCGAAAAGTGAAAAAGAGGTTAAACCCAAATCATTTGTGCGTGAATGGGCCGATGCCATACTTTTTGCCGTTGTGGCCGCAACCCTTATCCGCTGGCTGCTTATGGAGGCTTATACGATTCCCACACCTTCCATGGAGAATTCCTTGTTGGTGGGCGACTTTTTGTTTGTCAGCAAATTCCATTACGGAACGCGCACGCCAAAAACCCCATTGCAAATCCCCCTCACCCATCAGAAAATATGGTTTACCGACATCCCCTCCTACTTACCCTGGATACAATTGCCATCTTACCGCCTTCCGGGAATCAGCGAGGTAAAAAGGGAAGACGTTGTGGTTTTTAATGTACCCCCGAAAGAATTGAATGAAGGCAAAGATTATCCTATCGATCTAAAAACAAATTACATCAAGAGGTGTGTTGGAATACCCGGTGATCGCCTTGAAGTAAAAAACAAGCAACTTATTGTCAACGGCCAGCCCCTGAAAAATCCAGAAATGATGCAGTACAGTTATCTGGTAACGTCCAAGGATGAAATCAATGATCGCAATTTTACAAAACTCGGACTTGATCCGGACGATTATAGCCTCCTGGGTCGCCCCGAGCAAAACAAAGTCGTCTATCAAATGTTTCTTACGCAGGCCAAAGTAGATGAGTTGAGAAAGATTCC
>JAYVXP010000238.1:0-31989 GCA_043785125.1 Bacteroidia bacterium | reverse complement strand
ATTGGTTGACTCAAAAAGAGTCGCCTTTACTATTGATTTAATGGTGTCATCGCGGGTATCCGAAGCTGCTAGACTTAATGTGGATATGATCTTGTTTAGATTCTTCATTTACCTGAAGCCAAGTCGGAAAGACGGGACGAGAGGTAAATTATGCATTACGAACAAGAATTTCAACATTGGCAGGCTGAATTCTAAGTTCCAATCACTTTTGAGTCGTCTGGAAGTGAATGTTTGAACTTTGCCCGTAGCACAAGCATGTCCTCGCTGACTTTCTTATCCAAAATCTTTGCGTAGTGCTGGGTCGTTTTCAAGTTCCTGTGTCCAAGCATCCGGCCTACGGTTTCAATGGGAACACCATTTGTCAAGGTGACCGTCGTTGCGAAAGTATGTCGGGCAGTATGCGTTGTCATCTTCTTGGTGATGTCGCAAGTATCCGCGATCTCTTTCAAGTAGGCGTTCATTTTCTGGTTGCTCAATACTGGAAGTAACCTGCCCTCGTTCTCACATTGCGGGTGATCCTTGTAGCGTTCGAGGATCACCATAGCCGGAGGAAGCAATGGGATACGGGAGGATGTTTCGGTTTTCTGACGATGCGTGAAAATCCACTTCTCTCCGTCGATGCCAGTTGAAACCTCATTTCTGGTTAGTTTTTTTACATCAGCGTAAGCGAGGCCGGTATAGCAACTAAAGAGAAAAATGTCCCGCACCTGGTTAATGCGGGGGGCCAGAAAAGTCTTGGAAGCAATCGTCTGGAGTTCGCTATCTGTAAGAAACGGGCGCTCCACCTCGCGTTTCGTCATCTTGAATCCCAGGAAAGGATCACGAGCAAGCCAAGCGTTCTTCAAACAAATGTTGACAATCTTTTTAAAGTTGGATAAATACTTTATGGTCGTATTATGATCGCACTTGCGGACGGACTTAAGCCAGAATTCATAGTCGGTAATGAATTCGTAATTCAATTTCTGAATGTCAATGTCCTCGATTTTGTATTTCCATTTCATGAAATCGTGGGTGTGCTTCCTCGAAGTGATATATCTCTCCAGCGTGAGCGGTGAAAATTCTTTTCCAACGAGGGCTTTCATCTGCTCGTTGTGCTGGTCAAATATTTCGAGAAGCATTCTCGCTCGTTCGTTACTGATTCCTAGCCATTTGTTTCTTATAGCATCGAGGGTGAGCGGAAGTCCTTGCAACATTATTTCGCGCTGATAATCGTAGGCTCTCATTCGAAAGGCTTCAAGGCATGCATTGACGTTCTTAGCTTCTTCGGACGTACCCGTCACACGAGACTGGGAAGTCGACCACTCCTTCGCATGAACGTAGAGTTTGGTTGAGACATTAAAGCGGCTACGGGCCAGGGTGACCCTCATGTAAATTGGGATTCTCCCATCATTGATGACCCTTGATTTGCGCGCATAAAAGAGAACTGAAATTGTCGTACTCATGGCACTGGTTTTAAGTTCAAAATTGGTTTTCCAGGAAGGCTGAATCAAGATGTTCAATTGCTGAACAGGTTCGATTCCAGCGCGGATTCGCAGAAGCGGTGCCACCAACTCTCAAAAAGTTGGTGGCACCTTTTGTGGCACCGCAGAATGGGTACCATTGATTTAAAATGGTTGGCGATAAAAAGAAAAAAGCTTGAATCCATAGAGAATTCAAGCTTTTGATTCGAGATGATTGTTACTCAGCAGAGGAGGAGGGATTCGAACCCCCGGAACCCGTGAAGGTTCTCCGGTTTTCAAGACCGGTGCAATAAACCGCTCTACCACTCCTCTGTTTTACTTGCCGCAGCTCTCTTCGACATCCGGAATTTTGTCTAGGGTGTAGTGAATGCAAATTTATCCAATTTACCCTGGATAAGGGGTTCCCTCCACTGACTTCGCCAGCCGTAGTCCCGATGGCTATCGGGCGAAGGAGGGGGCAAAACTAATCCTAAAATCTTTTCTCGCAAAACACAACTCCAATATAAACTCAAATCTCAGGTTCGGGCGCTGCTAAATGACTGGTGTTACGACCAAAGTTCGGGGACCAAACCCTACCCCATGACCTCACCTCACTCCTCCGTAAAATCAGGAAATGTCTTCTTAATGTCCTTTCCGTCATACTTCGGATAGGCTGTCTTACTCCCATCCAATTCGAGCATCATCACACGCTGGTCATTGATAATCGGCAGGAGCTTGTCCTGGTCAATATCAAAATCTTTGAGCCGCCGGTTGGATTTCAGTGAATATTTGCGCGCAAAATTTCCGCCCTCTACCCGCAATTGATTCTTGATCTCCACATTTATTTTTTGTTTTTCGAGGATATCGGTCTTCGACTTTCCAATGATCTCCGTTGCTTCCAATGTTCCCAGCGTCGCCACGGCTGTACCCCCCACGCCAGACACATATTTTGATTCACTGGTAGGGAGTACAACCGGAGATATTCCCGTTGTTGCACCAAGCGTAATATTGACAATCCCGCGATGACGCTTGCCCCTTTTAGCTTGCTTGTAAGCCCTGTTTAACTTTTCCTGATTCTCATCCAACCGGTCAATCAATGACTTGGCCATCACCAATGAATTGCGGTATTTGTGATACAACAACTTGTCCTTTTCCTCCAGATTTTCAGCATCGTTAACGACTACCTTAACCTTTCGTTGTACCCTGTTGTTTGATTTGTCCAAAGCAAAGAAAATGATCTCCACCGTTTTTGTTTTTTCGGCCTCATCGGTAAAAGCGTAACCCGGCGCCCACGTAAATTCAGACTGAGTTACGGTGTTGGTGCGCAAGCTGGTTTTAGAAACCCGGCTATCGGAACTCAAAAAGTCGGTCCCTTTAATATCATCATCCCCATTCGGGTCGGTCACGTAAATCTTCAGATTGACCCGCTCGTCTTCCTTAATTTGAATCACGGAATCCCCGGGCACAATGAGCATTTCCGGAGGCAAATCCTGCTGTGTAATCGCAATCCGTATTTTACCCGTCGTCTCGGCTTTCTCCGGCTGATCTTCAACAATAAAGTTTAGCGTCAGCGGATTCGTTCGGAGTGTGTTAAACTGGCTCCGTGATGGGGTCCAGGTAAGTAGCCCGCCCGAACTTAACGTTGCCCCTTCCGGCATCTGCGATTGAATGGACTTAAATACCAGCGGGTCTTTGTCGGGATCACTCACGTAGTCGTCCGAAATCTGATAATGATTGACTGCTCCCTGCTTGACATAAAACACTGGTAAGTCCTCCACTACGGGTGGCCGGTTTTTGTGAATAACCGTAAACGTAACGGGTTTTCTGATCCTGCGTCCATCGGCCCATTCTGCCTGAAAAATTACGGTAAGTTCTTTTTGCCTTTCAACCCGATCCACATAATCAAAGGAAGGCTTCCACGAAAAATTTCCTAAACTGTCGAATAGGATCCCGGAGTTGTTGATGCCCTCCAGACTGAATCGCTTATGTTTAAGCGAATCGATCACGCCTACTTTAAAACTCAAGGTTTCCCCCTCTGTAATAGTGGTCCAATTTGCAGGCTCAGGAAAAGTTAACTGCTGTGCAGAAACCCAACTGCATGTACCCAACCATAAGACAATAAAAATTTTAACTTTCATTTTTCAATAATTGTTCCTGATTCACACGAATAGCCATATTGTTGTGCGTTGTGTGTGAATTCTATGCCAGTTTATTTCATTTCTTAAAAGCAAGGTGCAAATTTAACCCGCGTTTTTGTTTCATTTGAACGATTAAAGTGATTTTTATTAAACCAGTGCAACATGGCCAAACGTATTAAACCGACTTCAGCAAAAAAAAAGTATAACTTTTTCGAAGATGTCTATGCTGTTGTACAACTTATTCCCAAAGGCCGGGTCACCAGTTATGGGTCCATTGCCAGCTACCTGGGAACCAAGATGAGTGCGCGCATGGTGGGTTGGGCAATGAACGCCGTAGATGGCATTCACCCAGTACCTGCCCACCGCGTGGTCAACCGCCAGGGATTGCTCACCGGAAAGCAGCATTTTGAAACCCCCACGACCATGCAAAAAAGGTTGGAAAAAGAAGGTATCAGGATCGTCAAAGACAAAATAGTTGACTTTGAAAACCATTTTTGGGACCCCGCAAAAGAGCTGTAATCAGGACCAGAAATAGCCCTTTATTCCCAAATCAGGAATTGACATAAGTCAAAACTTTTAAAATCTGCTCAAAAAAAACGATTCCCACACAGGCACGGGTTTAGCATTTACTGCTAGCATAACAGAAAAAACCCATGAAAACTGCCTCACAATTCATCAAGACAATCAACCTGGTTGCTGCTTTTATTCTGATTCTTTTTTCTTCTGCCGCCATGGCCAAGGGCGCAGCCACCATGAAGAACATGAACCTGGAAGAGCGATTTGTAAAAGCTAAAAAAAATCAGGTTGCAATGTCTTTTGATCGCCACGCTTCCATCACAACGGAAAATTCACTTGTCACCCGCAAGAAGCTTGTTTACTTTCTTGAATCAGATCCCATGAATAGAAAACCCGCTTTTGATCTGAGCGGTGGAAAACCCAGATGCAATATTTGTTAAGCCAACACTAAACGCAATACCAAGCCATCCATAGCGATGGCTTTTTTTTAGTTTGATGTGAATCCGACGCCAGATAGTATGTTGGGCTTACGCGAAATCAAAAACAAACCGAAGAAAGTGATCATGCCGTTGATGATCAGGATTTCAATTCCGATTTTATAACCGTTAAACCATTTTTCAGAATATGAACTCAGAATAAAGGAAATTACCGGCGACAGGATACAAATCAGTGGCACCAGTTTATCTCGTACGGGAAGTTTTGTCAAAAGTCCAAAAGAAAAAAGCCCGAGGAGCGGACCATACGTATATCCGGCGACACTGAGTACGGTTTCAATCAACGACTTTTGATTAATCTCCTTGACGACAAGTATGATGAGAAGAAATAAAACCGAAAAACCAAAATGGACAATGTTCTTCTGCTTTTGTTTTAGTGATTCGGGTTTATTCCTAAAATTTAGAAAGTCGATACAAAAAGATGTGGTCAGCGAGGCCAACGCCGAATCCGCACTGGCATAAGACGACGCAATAATTCCCAACAAAAAGAATATCCCGGCCAGCAATCCGAAATCGTTCAATGCCAACCGGGGAAATAATTCATCGGCACTGGCGGGCAAGGTCAGATTATTCTTCGCACTGTAAATGTACAGCAAGGCCCCCAGCGTAAGGAAAAGCAAATTGACTATGACAATGGTGAGGCTAAACCAAAACATATTTTTTTGGGCTTCTTTCAGATTTTTGCAGGTGAGGTTCTTTTGCATCAAATCCTGGTCGAGCCCGGTCATGGAAATGGCAATGAATGCCCCACCTAAAAATTGTTTCCAGAAAAAGACTCTATCATTAAAATCATCGAAATGAAAAATGTTTGAATAGTCGCTCCTGGTGATGGTGCCCACCATTCCCGCAAAGGATAAATCCAGCCGTTTCGAAATCAGATACACGGATATCACCACCGCCAAAACCAGGAAGATCGTTTGAAATGAATCGGTCCAGACAATGGTTTTAATACCTCCTTTGAAAGTATAAACCCAGATCAGGAAAATAGTGATCGCCACCGTGACAAAGAATGGAACATGCCAGGCATCAAAAAGAAATAGTTGGAGGACCGAGGCTGACAAAAACAACCGCAATGATGACCCTACTGTCCGCGAGAGCAAAAAGAAAAAGGCACCTGTTTTATAGGACCATCGATCAAATCGTTGTTCCAGGTAAGTGTATATCGAAACCAGATTGAGACGGTAATACAAAGGCAACAACACAGTGATGATGACCCAGTAACCAACCAGGTATCCCAACACAACCTGAAAATAAGCAAACCCCACTTTGCCCACACTGCCCGGCACCGAAACAAACGTGATTCCGGAAAGGGATGATCCAATCATGCCAAAGGCCACCAGGTACCAGGGTGACTGACGATTGGCGGTGAAGAAAGTGTCTGAAGTTGCTCCTTTCGAAGTGTACACGGAAATAACGATCAGCATCGCGAAATAAATAATCAAGATGGACAGTACGAGAAAAGGAGTCATGGATAACGTAAAAGTGTATAATGGTACTCCCTTTTCCGATTTAATTCCTCAAAGTGGGAAAGGGTGTGGCCCAAAACTTGTTAATTTTTTTTACTTTTGAAACAATATTTTCAAACGAGCGGAATAGCTATGGCCATTACTTCTCCGAAGGAGCAAAAATTGGTTGATGTCCTGGAAGCGATAGAGATCACCGATGTAAAGGATCTGGTGGTGTTTAATGATGATATCAATACGTTCGAACACGTCATCAATACATTGATCCGGGTGTGCAAACATGGCCGGGAGCAAGCGGAGCAATGCACATGGATTATCCATTACAAAGGAAAATGTGCTGTCAAGACCGGCTCCTTTGAACAATTAGACCCGATGCGCGAAGCCATCTGCCAGGAAGGCATTGACGCCAAGATTGTTTAGTGCGGACTGATAATTGACCATGGAATATCCTTCAAAATTGATCGAAGATGCTGTTAATGAAGTCGCCAGGCTCCCAGGCATTGGCAAAAAGACGGCGTTGCGACTCGTTCTGCATCTGGTGAAAGAAAATGAAAACAAGACCTTGAACCTTACCGAGGCCCTGAACAAACTCCGTTCGAACATTAAGTTTTGCAAGACCTGCCACAATATTTCTGACGAAGAAGTGTGTTTTATCTGCCTTAGCCACCGACGCGATCACAGCATTGTTTGTGTGGTGGAAGAAAGTCAGGATGTAATGGCCATTGAAAACACATCGCAGTACACGGGGTTATACCACGTGCTGGGTGGCGTAATTTCCCCGATGAATGGTGTCGGACCTGCCGAATTGAGAATTGAGTCACTCATAAGTCGCTTGTCGCTATCCAGTGGGGAAATCAAGGAAGTAATCCTGGGACTTAGTCCCACCATGGAAGGCGATACAACCGCCTTTTACCTTAACAAAAAGCTCAAAGATTTTCCTATCAAGATCAGTTCCATTGCCAGGGGCATTCCCATGGGCGGTGATTTGGAGTATACCGATGAAATCACCCTGGGAAGAAGTATCGTCGCCCGCACTTTATTCAATTAGACTCAGGTTTCTCCTTGCCTGAAGGCTTTTTAATCTCTTTCTTTGAAGCTCATTTAAAAACACCATGCAACAACTTTCCAACCGGATCGAAGCCATTCAAGAATCCGCCACCCTGGCTATGGCTGCCAAGGCCCGCGAGTTTAAGTCCCGTGGTATCGATGTGATCAGCCTCAGTCTTGGAGAACCTGATTTCAAAACCCCCCTGCATATTTGCGACGCCGCGAAAAAGGCGATCGACGATGGAAAATATTTCTCCTATCCTCCCGTTGCAGGCTACCAGGATTTGCGTGAAGCCATTGCTACCAAATATCAAAAAGAAAATAACGTTCCCTACAAGGCCGAAAACATTGTCGTGTCCAACGGGGCAAAACAATCCATTGCCAATGTTATGCTGGCATTGCTTAATCCGGGTGATGAGGTAATTATTTTTGCTCCCTATTGGGTCAGCTATGATGCCCTGGTCAGACTGACCGAAGCCACACCGGTCGTCATCAGTGGCACTTTTGAAAATGATTTCAAAGTAACGGCGGCCCAGGTCGAGAAAGCGATAACATCCAGGACAAAAGCGATTATCTTCTCTTCCCCCTGTAACCCGACGGGCTCCGTATTTTCTAGAAAAGAACTACAGGACATTGCCTCTGTTGTACTGAAGCATGAAAATATCCTTGTCATCGCCGACGAAATCTATGAGCATATAAATTTCACCGGAGAGCAAGTAAGCATTGCTTCCCTTCCGGGGATGTTTGACCGGACCATTACCGTAAATGGTTTTGCAAAAGGTTTCGCCATGACGGGCTGGCGTGTTGGTTACATCGCCGCACCCAAGTGGGTAGCAGATGGAAGCAACAAAGTGCAAGGTCAAATAACTTCAGCCAACTGTTCTATTTCCCAGCGGGGAGCTCTGGCTGCCATCACCGGCGATCTGGAGCCAACTCACAAAATGGTTGAAGAGTACCATCGCCGACGTGACATAGTATATAAATTATTGAAAGAAATCCCAGGTGTGAAGGCCAACTACCCACAAGGCGCATTTTACTTTTTTCCTGATATAAGTTACTACTTCGGCAAGGCAAGCAAAACCATGACCATTATGAATGGCGATGACTTTTGCCTTTACATGCTGGAAGTGGGCCATGTTTCGCTCGTACCGGGTGGCGCCTTTGGCGATGAAAATTGTGTTCGACTCTCCTATGCAGCATCGGAGAAGGATTTGATCGAAGCGATGCATAGAATGAAAGACGCGCTTGCCCAATTGAAATAAATATGGCCCTGTCACTCCAACAAATCTTCCAGTCATTTAATAATCTATCGGTGCTGATTATTGGAGATGTCATGTTGGACAGTTACATCTGGGGATTGGTGGAACGGATTTCTCCGGAAGCCCCTGTTCCCATTGTTACGGTAAAGAAAAAAGATTTCAGGTTAGGCGGTGCCGGTAATGTGGCATTGAATGTTCAATCCCTTGGGGCAAAACCCATCTTGTGTGCTTTAATCGGGGATGACGAAAATGGAAAAAAATTACTTCGGAGCCTGGCCGACAAAGGCATCAGCAATGAAGGAATTATAAGCAGTCCCGATCGACCCACTACGGTAAAGACGAGGGTGATCGCCAGCCATCAGCACGTTGTACGGGTTGATGAGGAGTCCGATGCGATTGTGAACGAACGGGAGGAAGAGGCCATCCTCTCACGAATTGAAAAACTTCTCCCCCACTGCCAAGTTGTTATTTTTGAGGATTATGACAAGGGAGTCCTGAATTCCAGGATTATTGATTTTGCCGTGCAATTGGCAAAGCTAAATAACATTCCCACTGTAGTCGATCCTAAGAAGCGAAATTTTCTCTCCTATAATAAGGTAACGTTGTTCAAACCCAATATGAAAGAACTTCGTGAGGGCTTGAAAATGGATATTGATGCCGGGAATCAGGACCAGGTTGCGAAAGCGGTCGGATTGCTCAAGGGCAAACTGCAGCCTGAAGGCGTGATGGTAACTTTGTCCGAACACGGAGTGTACATTGATCATGGTGATCATAAAATAAATTTTCCCGCCCATGTACGGAATATTGCTGACGTTTCGGGTGCAGGAGATACGGTCGTGAGTATTGCTGCACTTTGCGTTGCCCTGAATCTTGAACCCGGGTTAATCGCTTCACTTTCCAATTTAGGTGGAGGGCTCGTATGCCAACATACCGGCGTGGTGCCGATTGACAAAGAGGAATTTCTGGCTGAGGCGACCGAACTGGGTATCGTTTGATCAGAGGAGATGAGCTTTCACCTCATGCACCTTTGCCTCCATCTTCAGGTCTTTGATTAGCGCTATGCTTTGAAATACCCGTAAAAGGGAATGCCCATAGCTTTCGGGTAACAACAATTGGAAATGAAAGTATCACTCAGTCAATTCTCCTCAAACTGCTTCTCCAGGGGCAACTCCTTTTCGAGGTCTTCAATTATTTTCTTGTCCAGCGGCGTGGTCTTGATCACATTGTACTTATCCCAAAAAGCCTTGTTGTAGGGAAGGTCTTGATACTGTAATCCATAGTTTCTCATTTTCTCTGTTGTGCCGATCCGTTGCCCGGTGTTGGGATAAATTTGATTAACCAATAACTGCTGATGAAGTTCCGTTTCAAATCTCAATTCATCGGTCTTATGATCATACCAATTGATTCTGGAATCGACCGTCATGTAGTTGAGGTACATTTTTCCCTGATATTCTTTGAAGTCTATTACTTTTTTGATGTTTACAAACTTGCCTACCAGGCCACGTCGTTTACCCCATCGCTCAGATTGCTCACGCTCATACTCTAGATGAATAATGCTGTAGGTCTCCGTGTCCACAAACACCTTGAGCCTGTAACCATTATTTTGAACAATGACATACACCCGGTGGCCATTGTAGTAGGTGTTTTTCTCTCTTTTCAATGTCACAAAAAAAATGTCCTCCTCCGGAAACTGCCGGTACCGGACGCTGTTGTTTAATAACAAATCCTGCAACAGGTTGTCTTCGTCAAAATACGATGTGAACTTACTGGAATAGCCCAGACTCCGTCGCACTTCCAGCAATGCCACCCTTTCGTGGAGCTTGAATTTATTGCGTGGTTCTTTGTAATCTTCATCGTAAATTTTGATGGCCGCCTCCAGTAAAGAAATGTACGTGCCTCCCAGTTTTTTTGTGTCCCGGTAAAATCCATCCATGAGGTAAGGTTCCATAGGGAAGTTTTGCGCAATTCTGGAAAGCGCAATGCGCATTATATCTCCGCTCGACAATGAATCCGAAACAACGACTTCTGCGAGCATTTGCGTTGTTTCCTCCAGTTCGATCGTCTGCGACTGATCCACCAGCGACCAAACGGGCGCTTCATAGGATAAATAGCCGAGCATGCTCACAACCATCATTTCATTACGGTCTTCCGCGGGAAGGTGAAAATCAAATTCACCCTGAATGTTGGTAATGGTGCCAATGGTCTTGCCCTTGATCCAAACTGAAGCAAAAGGCAATGGCTCCCGTGTCGCCTTGTCGAGTACCTTACCAGAAACGGTAATCCTTTGAGCAGGAGAAAATCCCGGTAAGCAGAAAAACAGACAGACAAATAAAAACCATTTCATATGTTAATACGGTTTCAGGATACCCGGGTCGATCCACTGCCCAGCCAAATCCGCCAATTCACCGTTCCTGACAACATTTGAACGGCTTTGGCAGTAAATCGTTAATTTTACCTTCCAATTTATAAAACTTTGAAATGGATTGAATACATACCGAAAATCTGGCGACGGGCCTATTTGCTCATCTGCACGTGGTATGCCATCAATTTCGCGGTAAGTTCCTTTTTTGAATGGAGATTTGTCAACCCTGCTTCCTATGTTTTGTGGAATGGTTTCTTTTTGTTTGAGGCCCTTTGTCTTTTTATTGTGCTCATCTTTTTATGGTCGCACCTACTGGTCCAATTCTCGTCTGTGGTTCAGATCAGCGGACATATTTTTGGTTTGATTTTTTTCTTTCTCGTCATGGGCACACTGTCCTATTATTTCACCGACTACATGGATGGTTTGGTGTACTTCGAACATTGGAAGGAATACATGCTAGGGTTGATGAGCTGGGACGCTTTGCGGTTTTACGACCAGTATATCATCACCGCCGGCGTTTACTATGTCATCCAGTACTTTCAAGGGCTGCAACGCAAGGATCGCGAAAAAAATGAACTCGCGTTAAAAAATAAAGAAATGCAAATTTCGCTCCTCAAATCACAAATCAATCCGCATTTTCTTTTCAACACGTTGAATTCGATCAGTACCCTGGTCCACAGCAGCAAAGAGCAGGCACGCAAAGTAATTACTCAACTCTCCGACATATTTCGTTACGCCCTGGATACGCATGCCGGTGAGATGGTGAAGCTCGTACATGAAATTAATTTCATTGAGAACTACATTCGTATACAGCAGGTACGGTTTGGTGAAAGATTGCGCTTTGAAAAAGATATTGACCCCACTTGTCTGAGCATCAAGGTTCCTCCCATGATACTTCAACCCCTGGTGGAAAATTCAGTGAAATACGGCATTGCACCCAAAGATGAAGGAGGAACCATTAATCTCACAGTGAGACGCTCCGGTTCCATTATCTTTTTTGAAGTCAAGGACGATGGCCTGGGGACAACCGCTAAGAAAGTGATGGATGGGAGCTCCAGCGGGGTAGGGATGTCCAATACCGATCAGCGCCTCAAAAGTTATTTTGGCCCACAATCTGGCTTGCGTGTGCTCGCGACAGAGAAAGGATATTCAGTCAATTTCTTTATTGAAACCAAAGAACAACCTCAACTAAAAACTGAACTCGAATTTGAAAAACAACCGGTATGACTACGACGTGTTTGATTATTGATGATGAAAAACTGGCCCGCGAACTTCTGCTCGAATACCTGGAATCGTTTCCACAGATTGAAGTGATCGGCGAGTGTGCCAAAGGAAGCGAGGCTGTTGAAAAAATCAACAAGCTCAAACCAGATCTGATTTTTCTGGATGTGCAAATGCCCGGAATGACTGGATTCGATGTGCTGGACGAAATCGATCATGAGCCTTATGTTATTTTCACTACAGCCTATGATCAGTATGCCATTCGCGCATTTGAAAAAAACGCTGTGGACTATTTGTTAAAGCCCCTGGACGAAGAGCGTTTCACACTGGCCGTAAATCGCGCATTGAAGCGTCGGAAAACTGAACATGGCAACCTGGAAGAATTGCTCCGTGGCATCAAAGCGGAGGGCAAGAACTCCTATGAGTCGCACGTCTTTGTTCAAAAGTCAGAAAAGCTGTTTAATCTGCCAGTAGAGGAAATTATTTTTCTGGAAGCCTCCGGCGACTACACCATCATTACCACCAAAAGCGAGCAGTTTGTCAGTTCGTCGGGTATCGGAAAGCTGGAAGAAATTCTCAACCCGGATATCTTCATCCGTGTTCACCGTTCTACGATCATCAACCTAAATTTCCTCAAAGAAATTGAACGACACTTTAACGGTGGAATGGTCGTGAAAATGCAAAACGGCAAAAGCTTCCCGGTCAGCAGGACCTATGCGAAAGTGATCAGGAAAAAAGTGGTTTGATTATTCCTTAATTTCTTCGGATCACCATCCTATCCCGTAATCCTCGCCTTCATTGCTCGATCCTCCCCAAAAAGTTGCGTGGGTCCAGTCAAAGAAAATGGCGTTGATCGGCCCCGAGGTTCGGTCACCAAAATAGATTTTGTATCCCATGGAAGTCAATTCCTTGCGCACCCACGGTGTCGTGCTCTCGTTGAGCATCATCGAACCCGGTTTGGGTTTGCGGTCTTCGCCACCGAGTGAAAGAAACATTTGATTGGTGTTAAAATTCGGCGCCTCTGTAGCCTCCTGCACAGTCATGCCAAACTCCACCATGTTCAGAAAGAACTGCAATAAATTCTGGTCCTGCTGATCCCCGCCCTGCACAGCAAAGGCCAGAAATGGTTTTCCGTCCTTCATCGCAAGCGTAGGGGTGAGGGTCACACGAGGTTGTTTGCCCGGCTCCACAACATTAAACGGATTCAGTTTCTTGTCCAGGACAAAACTCTGCATCCGTTGGCTCATTCCCATACCGGTCTTTCCAGCGATACAAGATGGAATCCATCCTCCACTTGGTGTTACCGAAACAACCCAACCTTCTTCGTCGGTAGCCTCGATGGAAGTAGTCCCCAACTGAAATTGATATCGGTATTCTTCCGATAATGGATTCATTGGTCGATCCGCACTGGTGTGACCCCAATTGGCAATCAAATCAAGATAAGGATTTTGTTTTCCTTCAAAGGGATACGGATCGCCTGGACCTGCTTTTGCGTTGTTCCTGTCCATTTTAATTGTGGCCGCCCTTTGTTTGGCATATTCTTTTGAAAGCAATCCACTGATCGGTTGCTTTCCAAAGACAGGGTCGCCGTAATAAAAATCGCGATCAGCAAAAGCGAGATTCATTGCCTGGTAAACGGTATGAATGTAGCGTGCTGAATTGTATCCCATGCTCTTAAGGTCAAAATTCTCGAGAATGTTCAACGCCTGAAGCATAGCTGGTCCTTGCGTCCATTGTGAAAGTTTATAAACATCGACGCCTTTGTAGTTGACCATGACAGGGGTTTCTGTTTTGACTTTCCAATTCGATAAATCTGAAGCAATCATAAGTCCTCCTTGCTCCCGGCAACCGCGTACATATTCCTGCGCAATGTCCCCTTTGTAAAACCGATCATAAGCTGCATAAATTGCCTCCTTCCGGTTTCTTCCCTTTTTCAATGCTTGTTGTTCTGCCTCAACCAATTTTTTCAATGTCTCTAACAAGTCCATTTGTTTGAATATTTCTCCGGCCGCGGGTGCCTCACGCTGTTCACCAAGGTGAGGAAGAAAAACATTCTTCGAATAGGGCCATTCTTTAATCATTTCCTTGTTGCGTTCGATCGAGTTAGCAGTTTGTGCCTCAATGGGGTATCCTTCCGCCATTTGCATTGCAGGACCCAGCACTTCTTTCAAACTGAGTTTACCATATTCAGCGAGCATAGTCATCAACCCTCCTGGCGTTCCGGGTGTGACAGCCGAAAGTGGTCCATATTGTGGTGGATAATTCATTCCCTTTGATTTAAAGAATTCCGCGGTTGCACCGGTAGGCGCCACGCCCAAAGCATTGATGCCAATCACTTTTCCGGTTTTCGGATTATAAATCAGTGCCTGGGTTTCACCTCCCCAGGCAAGCACATCCCACATGGTGCAGGTGGCAGCGAGCATGGCACAGGATGCATCGACGGCATTACCTCCTTTCTGAAAAATCATGGATCCCGCTGTTGCGGCGAGGGGCTTTCCGGTGATGGCCATCCAGTGGCGACCATGAAGCGGAGGTTTTTGTGTCTGTTGAGCAGGTGCAATTATTGCTAACAATACCAGAGAAAGGATCAATAGCGTTCTCATAGTCTTAGGAGTAGGTAAGAAAAATACATTTTATCGGAGAAGGTTGTAGTAGACATAGGAGGCACATGGAAAAAAATGATCGAATCCAACTTTACCGCAGCAATTCTCTCGAGATAACCATTCTCTGAATTTCAGAAGTGCCTTCATATATTTGTGTGATCTTGGCATCGCGCATCAAACGCTCAACGTGAAATTCTTTAACATATCCATAGCCCCCATGAATCTGAACAGCTTCGGTCGTGACTTCCTGCACCATTTGTGATGCCAACAACTTCGCCATAGCCGCGGCCTTGACAAAATCTTTTTTCTGATCTTTCAAAAAAGCCGCCTTCCAGATCATCAATCTGGCAGCGTCAATCTTTACGGCCATGTCGGCCAACTTAAACTGTATAGCCTGGTGCTCCGACAAAAGTTTACCAAATGCCTTTCGTTCTTTTGAATATTTCAAGGCGAGCTCAAAGGCTCCCGCTGCAATTCCCAATGCCTGGGATGCAATACCGATCCTTCCTCCATTGAGTGTGGTCATCGCAAACGTAAACCCAAATCCCTCCTCACCAATCCGGTTTTGCTTCGGCACCTTTACGTCTGTAAACATGAGAGAATGCGTGTCTGATCCGCGAATCCCCATCTTGTCTTCTTTTTTGCCCACAACAAATCCCTCCGCCCCGCGCTCGATAATTAACGCATTGATCCCCTTGTGTTTCTTTTCCGGATGTGTTTGGGCTATCACCAAATACACACTGGCGCTTTTTCCATTGGTGATCCAGTTTTTAGTTCCGTTCACCAAATAGTGGTCCCCTTTATCCTCCGCTGTGGTGCGTTGACTTGTTGCGTCGGATCCTGCCTCTGGCTCAGAAAGACAAAATGCACCAATTGCCTCACCCGTGGAAAGCCGCTTTAGATATTTTTCTTTTTGTTCTTCCGATCCAAACCGTTCCAGACCCCAGCAGACCAGAGAATTATTTACCGACATGCACACCGACGCAGAAGCATCGATTTTAGAAATTTCTTCCATCGCCAAAACATAGGAGATGGTATCCATCCCACCACCGTTGTACTTAGGATCAACCATCATACCCATAAATCCCAACTGCCCCATTTTTCTGATTTGTTCCTCTGGGAATTTCTGATGGGTGTCCCTTTCGATAACCCCCGGTAGCAATTCGGCCCGGGCAAACTCTCTGGCTGCAGCTCGAACTGCAAGTTGTTCTTCGGTGAGGTCAAAATTCATACCACTGATTAAGATTACGCTGATTGTCTATTTCCGGAACTGTTGTAATCGTCTTAATACGTGATCAATTTAGTCGAGATTATTGAACAATAAAAGGACCGTCAATGAAATCGATAAGACCGAATTCGCTGATTAAAATCTTAACGCTGATTATGCTAACAAAAAAAAAGACCTGGTATCATACCGGGTCTCAAACTCATCATCAATGCAATCCCTTCATCAATGGTCAGTGACGGTCACCGCCAAGATAAATCATTACGTAGTAAGCCAATATCGTAATGGCACCGATGGCCGCAACAACATAGGTCATGGCTGCCCATTTCAAAGCATCTTGCGCCATGTCATATTCACCGGGCGTAACAATATTCCTGGTCTTGATCCACGCCAGTGCTCTTCGGCTCGCATCAAATTCGACAGGCAACGTAATCACAGCAAAAAGCGCAAATACGCCATAACAAACGATCATGATCAATAAGGCTGTTGGCCAAAAGCCATGAATCATAGCGCCTCCAAAAATCAGCCCCAGCATCATGAAGTTTATCACTTTTGCGCTGATACTTTGAATCGGAACTAAAGCCGAACGAAGTTGAAGCATGCTGTATGCATTGGCATGTTGTACCGCGTGACCACATTCATGTGAAGCTACCGCAGTCGCCGCCGCATTTCGTCCGTGATAAACTGCTTCGCTTAAATTAACGGTCTTTGCTGCGGGATTGTAATTGTCCGCCAGCTCTCCTTCAACACAAGTCACCTGCACATCATTAATGCCGTTGTCGGCCAACATCAGTCTTGCAACTTCCCCTCCGGTCAGGTCTTTTGTCAAATGCACTTCCGAATACGCCTTAAATTTGCTCTTGAGTTTGGAACTTACCAGCCAGCCAATGAGCATAAAAAATCCACCAATTACTAAAGCACCCATAGTCTTAAAAATTAATTCTGTCTTTTTATTTTTTCAATGATTCGCGTGGTGGAGTAGCCCGCTACAAAATCAATGGTTTTCACCACACCTCCATGCTTTTTCACAACATCCGCGCCAACAATATTTTCTGCCAAATAGTCACTTCCTTTCACGAGCACATCGGGCAAAAGTTCTGAAATAAGGGCCAAAGGCGTGTCCTCATTAAAGAGGACAACAAGGTCTATAAACTGCAAAGCGGCCAGCACCCTCGCCCTGGAATGCTCATCCTGAACCGGTCTTTCAGGCCCTTTGAACCGGCTGACCGAGTCATCCGTATTTAAGCCGAGAACGAGCCGATCGCCCAGGTTTCTCGCCTTTTCCAAATAGTCAATGTGACCCAGGTGGAGGATGTCAAAGCAGCCGTTGGTGAAGACCACTTTCTCTCCTTTGGCTTTCCATTCGGATACCTTTTTTTTTGCCTCGAATAAGGATTTTATTTTGTCTTCGCTTCTCTCCATCGGATGAGCCAATAACTGATAATCAAAGATACGACTCCGGCCACAATCATGATCAGGGTTTGCCAGGCATGAAAAATAAAAGTGAAGGCAATGGCATCGGCCTGTGGCAAATGATACAACATCACCAACCCCAAGGGCACCAAAGTGTGATAAGAACCTGCCCCGCCCGGAAGCGGCACAGCCATGGCAATTGAACCAATCGCAAATAGTGTAATTGTCGCACGGAATCCAAGGCCTTCCGTTTCCTGGAAGGCCATCAACACACAATAACTCATGACAAAGTAGGCAGCCCAAATGGCGATCGAATAAAAAATAAACAGCCATTTGTTCTTCAACCGGAATACAGAAAGAAATCCCTCTTTAAAACCCTCCAGGATTTTCTTAAGCTTTTTGTTCTTTCGGAAAACAAAAAGCGTCACCAGGCCGCCAATACCCACCAGTACAATCAGGATCAGCCATGTTGGAATTCTAAATCCCGTTCCGGAAGACAAGTTCAGGGAATTGATAAAAGCCTCCAGCTTATCCCATTCCACGAAAAAGGAAAAAGCGATCAGGAGCAAAAGACAGATCACATCCACAATCCGTTCCACCACTACGGTGCCGAAGGAAGTTTCTACGGGTGTTTTCTCAAGTTTAAAAAGATTATAACACCGTGACACTTCGCCTCCCCGTGGAACGGCCAGATTCACGAGATAACCAATCATGAGGGAAAGAAAACTACTCGAAAGTCTCACGTTATTGCCCGAAGGAACCAGCAGCATTTTCCAACGCAAGGCCCTGATGAGATGACTAACAATGGACACAGCCGCCATGAGCAATAAAAAGCCCTTATTGGATTTTGTCCAGGTATCCCAAAGGAATTGACCTTTGTCCTGGCCTTCTCCAACGTTTAGTACGCGAAGAGAAAGCCAAAGCAATGCCCCCGTCAGCAACATCATGATGGTGTATTGAAGAATGGATTTAATCCGCTTGTTGGTCACCGTAAGTTTTAAATTCAGATCAATTTATTATCCGGATCGGGGAACACCAACCTCGGCTTGAAATTTTTTGCTTCTTCAAAATCCATAGAAGCATAGGAAATGATAATGACAACATCTCCGACCACCGCTTTTCTTGCGGCGGGTCCGTTCAAACAAATCGTGCCGCTGTTGCGTTCACCGCGGATCACGTAGGTTTCCAATCGTTCACCATTGTTGATGTTTACGATTTGCACCTTTTCCCCTTCAATCAAATTGGCCGCTTTCATCAACGCTTCATCAATAGTGACACTACCCACATAGTGCAATTCCGCCTGCGTGATCTTAACCCTATGGATTTTTGATTTTAGAATTTCTATCCTCATTGCGCCCCAATGATCATGTTATCAATTAATCGAACTTCACCCACATAACCTGCAATCAGCACAATGGATTGATTAGCACTTTTAACGCGATCTAAAAGAATTAAGTTTTCGCGATCTGCTAACTCAAAATACTCAAGCTTTGTGTTCTTCTCCTTTTCCCAAATCTTTTGAATGTCAACTTTGACGTCACCAAGGGCCATCCCTTCGAGAAGGGCCTGGTTCGCAGATGAAAGTGACTTAAATAAAATAACTGCCTTTTTCCTCTCTTGCTCGGTCAATCGCAAATTTCGCGATGACATGGCCAGCCCATCCGACTCGCGTAATGTAGGTATGCACCGGAGTTGAATTCCAAACTTCAATTCGTCTACCAAACGGGCAATGATCGTAAATTGTTGAAAATCTTTTTGTCCAAAGTAAGCAATGTTCGGTTGCACGATGTTAAAAAGTTTGGAAACAACGAGCGCCACACCGCTGAAATGACCAGGTCTGAATTCACCTTCGAGTATTTTATCCAACGGACCAAAATCAAATTTCACCGTGCTGGTTTGCGCATACATTTCACGCGTATCCGGGCAAAACAAGGCATCACATCCCCCTTTTTCCAAGAGGGCAATATCCGCTTCCAGTGACCGTGGATATTTTTCAAGATCGCTGGAGTTGTTGAACTGAGTTGGATTGACATAAATCGTAGCTACGGTGACCTGGTTTTCGGCCGTTGAAGATTGTATAAGAAAAAGGTGGCCGGGATGAAGCGCGCCCATGGTAGGCACGAGCCCTATGGATTGTTGCCCGGCATTTTTATGGCTCAGGAAGGCCCTAAGCGACTCAATTTCGGTGAAAATCTGCATGCAGGCGTGTTTCCAAAGGGTCGCAAATATAGCCGTTATAAATGAAGGTTAGTTGAAAAAGGGGTGAATTTTGCGTACTTTTGTGCCTCGTTTCTCTGTACTATTCATAAAATCAAATACTATGTCAAAAATCCGTATTCTTTATGTAGCCAGCGAGATCGATCCTTTTTTGCAAACTTGTGAGGTAGCTGAATTCGTGAGGAAGCTGCCACAGGCCATGCAAGAAAAAGGGATGGAAATCCGTATTCTGGTGCCGAGGTTTGGGTTGATCAATGAGCGGAAGAACAGGTTGCATGAAGTGGTCAGGCTTTCCGGGATCAACATTGCCGTAGGGGACGAAGAAAAGCCGTTGATTATTAAGGTGGCTTCCATTCCCAACGCCAAATTGCAAGTCTATTTTATTGATAATGAAGATTATTTCCACCGCAAGTCTGTCTTCCACGACAAGGAAAACAAGTTCTATGAAGACAATGATGAACGTGCCATTTTCTTTTGCAAAGGTGTAATTGAAACTGTGCGAAAACTGGGATGGGCCCCGGACATAGTCCATTGCAATGATTGGATTACCAGTTTCATTCCGCTATATCTCAAAACGACCTATAAAAACGATCCGTTGTTTAAGAATACCAAAACGGTCTTCACTATTTACAACAACAGCTTCAGCCACAAATTCAAGGGCGACCTAATGGGCAAAGTGAAGATGATTGATATCGAAGACAATATGCTCGGCCATCTCAAGACAGCCGATTACGAAGGTTTTGTAAAATTGGGCGCTCAATTCTCCGATGTTGTTTCCGTAGCCGGTGACAACAAGAAACTTGAAGGATTGGTAAAAAAGATTAAGGAAAAGAAAGTAGAGACCATCGAAAAAGACGGTAACTACGCGGAGTCCTATTTCAATATCTACAACGAATTGGTAGGCTAATCAATTTTGCCTTCTTTTCATTTTTGAACCTAATCGATTCCAAATATTCTGGACAGATTAGGTTCTCTTTTTTTTAAGGAATAATCCCCCGAAGTATTTAAAATTGCCATAACAAAAAGATCAGAAAAAACGATGTGCGGAATTGTAGCGTATGTGGGCCATCGTCAGGCTCAGGAGGTGATCATCAAAGGGCTCAAACGCCTGGAATACCGTGGGTATGACAGCGCAGGTATCGCTTTACTCAACGGCGGCCTGAACATTTACAAAAAAAAAGGAAAGGTTACCGAACTCGAGGAATTCATCAAAGGGCAGAATCTTAATAGCCACATTGGAATGGGCCATACACGCTGGGCGACGCACGGCGAACCCAATGATGAAAATGCGCACCCGCATTATTCGGCTACCCGGAAACTGGCCATCATTCACAATGGAATTATCGAGAACTACAACTCACTTAAACAAGATCTTTTAAAAAAGGGACATTCGTTTTTGAGCGAAACGGATACGGAAGTATTCATTCATTTTATTGAAGACATCAAAGAGAAAGAAGACTGCCCGTTGGATGAAGCTGTGCGACTTGCCTTGACAAAAGTGGTGGGCGCTTATGCGATCGTAGTCATGTCGCTCGAAGACCCCAATCTGCTGATCGCAGCGCGCAAAGGCAGTCCTCTTGTAGTGGGTGTGGGCAAAGGGGAATTCTTTATGGCCTCGGATGCGACCCCCATCATTGAATACACCAATGAAGTGGTTTACCTCAATGATCAGGAAATCGCCATCATTAGCAACGGCACGTTGACCGTCAAAAACACAGCCAACCTACCGCTCACACCGTATGTGCAGACCATTGACCTCGAACTAGAAGCGATCGAAAAAGGTGGGTATGAGCATTTTATGCTCAAAGAAATTTTTGAACAACCGCGGTCGATAAAGGATTGTATGAGGGGTCGGCTGGATGCCTCCACGGGCAGGTTAATTCTGGGTGGCTTGCGTGAGTATCTCAATAAATTGGTCATGGCTGACCGGATCATCATCATCGCCTGCGGGACCTCCTGGCATGCAGGACTGGTTGCAGAATATTTCTTTGAAGAATTTTGTCGCGTACCGGTTGAGGTGGAATATGCCTCTGAATTCCGGTACCGCAATCCAGTAATCCGCGAAGGCGATGTGGTGATTGCCATCTCCCAATCCGGAGAAACCGCCGACACACTTGCCGCCATTGACCTGGCAAAATCAAAAGGTGCAATCATTTTTGGGGTATGTAATGTGGTGGGATCATCCATTCCCAGAGCAACGCACGCAGGAGCTTATACTCATGCTGGTCCTGAAATTGGTGTAGCCAGTACCAAAGCCTTTACGGCACAGTTGATTGTGCTCAATATGATTGCGCTCATTGTTGCACAAAAAAAAGGGACCATTACCGAACAGAAATTTTACGAGGTGATGGTGGAAATGGAAAACATTCCTTCTAAAATAGAACGGGCCTTAAAGCTCAATGATCAGATCAAGGAAATTGCTTACACCTTTAAAGACGCCACTAACTTTATCTATTTGGGAAGAGGCTATAATTTTCCGGTGGCCCTGGAAGGCGCGCTGAAGCTGAAGGAAATTTCCTACATCCATGCCGAAGGCTACCCCGCCGCCGAAATGAAGCACGGACCGATCGCGTTAATCGATGAGGAGATGCCAGTGGTGTTCATTGCCACTAAAGACAGTTCTTATGAAAAGGTCGTCTCCAATATTCAGGAAGTAAAAGCCAGAAAAGGACGGGTTATTTCTGTCGTGACCGAAGGCGACAACCAGATTCCCAAAATGTCGGAGTTTGTGATCGAAGTGCCCTCAACACTGGAGCCCCTCATGCCGTTAATCTCCGTGGTGCCTTTGCAACTTCTCTCCTATCACATAGCGGTGATGAGAGGATGCAACGTAGATCAGCCGAGGAATTTGGCGAAGTCAGTGACCGTGGAGTGAGGGTTATATGATTTATTCAGTCCTCTACACTGACATCCTCAACGCCTCTACTGGATTCCCTGTTGCCGCCTTGAAGACCTGAAAACTGATTGTCCCCCCATGCAATCTGATATCCGTGAAATAAATGTCTTTCTATTTATCCGGGGATAAAATGCTGTTGCCCTTTCCAATGGCCATCAACTCATGCATGGTGCGCTGCATGTTGTCGCTGGAGCCGTCCAGGAAAATGATATTGCCTTTTCCCTGTTCTGCAAAGTGCTTGATCGACTCGGTCCACATAGAGAAAAGAATAAACGAGGTATCCAACTTGGCGCTCTCCATTTCCTTTGCTGCCTGCGACATCCCCTTTGCTACCTCTTCGCGAAACAGTGCGACACCCTGACCACGAAGTTGGGCCGCGATCTTCTCAGCCTCTGCGGCAATCTTGATCGCATTTCCATCGGCTTCTGCCGCTCTGGTCTTCTTGATCAAGAGTGCCTGGCCTTCGTTTTCAGCCGCTGCCCGCAAGTTGTTGGATGCCACGACCTGTGCCATCGACTTCATAATTGCTTCATCAAAGGCAATATCATTCAATTGCAAGTCGATCAGGTGATAGCCCCAGCCTTCGAGCGTGTGGTCCAATTGCTGTTTTACTTCCTTGACTATCTCTGTCCGGAGCGAAAGGATTTCTGCTTGTTTTTTAGTAGCGACAAAACTGCGGATGGAGCCTTCAATCGTACGGATCAATGCCTGCATCAGGCTTTTCTCATCCACAAACTTAAAAGCCACATTTTTCATAGTCTCCTCTTCCTGGTTGAGTACCGCAAAAAGAAGCATGGCCTTAAAATTAACATTTGCCTGATCGATTGTAGTCGCCTGAAACTCCAACTCCACCGAGCGATTTTGGATGGATATTTTTTTGTAAACCTTCTGGATGATGGGCAACTTAAAATTCAACCCTGGCTTCATGATCCTGCTGTATTTCCCAAATACCGTAATGATGGTAATGGTTCCCTGGCGGACGGTAACGAAACACATGAACAGGAGGATAACACCAACGAACAATACGATCAGTAATTCCATGTTTTTATGTTTAGGTTAAATAACGACTTGAGGGATGAATATAAATTAAAAATGAAAATATAGCACCAATTTCGGATGTCGTTTTACAAATTAATTCTGAAAAAACGGTTGAAACGCGATCAACGCGGATTATGAAATATAAAAGCACTTTACCAGACCAAGGGAAGCATCCAACTCGTACAATCTTGGCGATCCCGTAGCCAGATTAATATTTGCAATATTCTCATTGCTGATGTGCTCCAGATACTTCATCAGTGCACGCAGGCTATTTCCGTGTGCTACAATCAAAATATTTTTCCCTGCCTTCAACTTTGGCTCGATTTCGTTTTGATAAAAAGGAATTACCCTGTCATACGTGTCCTTCAGGCTTTCACCATTCGGTGGTGCTACATCAAAGCTTCGCCTCCATTGCAACACTTGTTGAGCACCATATTTCTGTTCTGTTTCCGATTTGTTAAGTCCCTGAAGGTCGCCGTAGTTCCTTTCATTTAAGGCTGCTGACTGGGTGATCGGTATGGATAAAGAATCTATTTCCTTCAAAATTATTTCCAGCGAACGAATGGCTCGCTTAAGAACCGAAGTGAAGGCCTGATCAATCTTGTAAGGCTTTAACAATTGACCCGCTTTTTTTGCTTCCTCCTTTCCCAAAGGAGTAAGGTCAACATCCACCTCACCAGTAAACCGGTTTTCGAGGTTCCAGGTTGATTGGCCGTGTCGTACAATGATTAAGATGGACATGATCGTTGATTTCTAAGAAGGGGGTAATTTACCGCTAAGGCACAGGAACGCAAAATTCCGCTAAGGCTTTCCAATCCGGCAGAAAATGCATTTTAACACCGGGGACACAGAGAAAGGCTTTCAACATTACAGGATTGGTTCGTGTATTTCGGAAATAAATTCTGTGACTTGTGTAACCCAGTGGTAAAAAAATACGACTCTCCATCCGGTAAAATCAACAACTTTTATACAATCTTCCTATATTCCTGAAATGATCATGATGAATAGAAAGATCTTGCACCTTGCTCTTGTCACCTACTTTCTCGGGCTTGCCGTTTCATTTGGACAGGTCCCCGATAGGATTAGCCCGGAAATTAAATCCATTCCCAATTCTCTCCAGTTTTTTGTTTTAGGAGATTGGGGAAGAAAAGGAGAATTCTTAGCCAGCAATAAGGAAGTAAAGGACCAGGAATCTCTTGCTTTGGCTATGGAACGTGTGGCCGAGGTCATTAAGCCGGAATTCATTATTTCCACAGGAGATAATTTTTATCCTGCCGGTGTGAAAAGTATTTTGGATCCCCGCTGGAAAGAAACATTCGAAGATGTGTACCACGGACCCAATCTGCATCGCCGCTGGTATGTTGTGTTGGGTAACCACGATCACGGTGGCAATGTGAAAGCTGAGATTGACTACGATAAAAACAAGGAAACCGGTCGCTGGCATCTTCCCTCTAACTACTATTCCCAAGTCATGACCACAACGGACGGTGCTCTCGTAAAATTTATTTTCATTGACACCACCCCGCTTGTGAGAGGGGCCGATGCACCACAACTGAACTGGCTGGCTAAGGAACTGGCCGATAACAGTTATGATTGGAAATGGGTGGTGGGTCATCACCCATTGTATTCAGGCAACCATCGGACCAGCGAGCAAACAAGATTGAAGGCTGACATTGAACAGATGCTGATTGACAACCATGTCGATGTGTACCTGTGCGGCCATGATCATAATCTTCAATATTTAAAAAAAGGCAAGATTAATTACTTTATTTCCGGAGCTGGTTCAGAAATCTATAAATCAAAGGAAGTCAAAGAGCTAACACAATATGTCTACTGCAAGGAAGGTGTGGAATGCACCTCCGCATTTATGGTTTTTTCATTGCAAAAATCATCCTTTGTGATTCAAATGATTGATTCCAGGGGTCAACGCGTGTATACGAATACCATCGAAAAGTAATTCATTAAGCCGCAACAAATCAGGCGATTACAGCCAGGTACTCCTTTTTCAACAAAGAGCAGATTGCATATCGTTCATTTTTCGAATCTTCATACACAGCCGCAAGCAATTCATAAACATCCTGCACGCCTATCTTCTGACACCATTCAAAAGGGCCAAGCGGATAATTTGTTCCCAATTTCATCGCCAGGTCAATATCCTCCCGTGTGGCCGTCTCCTCCTCAACGGTATAATAGGCCTCATTAATGATCATGCAAATCACTCGCGGCGTAACCAGCCCAACGCGATCTTCCACAATTTGAAAATCGGTATTTAATTCATGACAAAGATTGGTCAGTTTTTCCCGATGCGCCGGATGTAATAAACTCACTTCCAGAACCGGGCGGTTTAAGAAGGTTTTCAGCCCTGCGAAACCAAACCGGGGAGCACTGATTCCTCCGAATAAACTGGCCAGGCTAATTTTTGAAGTATTAAAAAAAAATGAAGTATTAATATGATTTCCATAGATTTCCATTTGATTGTTGTCCTGATGCTTTACAAAATCAAAGACCACATCACATTGATCAAAATACTTTCCTGCATCCAGCCGGTTTCTTTCATGAGAATACACATGCCCCGGTCCGAACTTTTGCTTGCACTCACTCAAATTGAAATCTTCACCAATTACTAAAATACGCATACAAGACTGAATGAATTTTCAGATATTTGATCAAAAGTAACAAACCCACCGCTATGTCAAAAACTGTCATCTATTCTCCCGGCGCACCTGAACCCATCGGTCCTTACAGCCAGGGAATCCAGGCCGGCAACCTCCTTTTCATTTCAGGTCAGATTGCGATTCAAAAATCGTCAGGCAATTTGATTACTGCAAACATCACCGACGAAACAAATCAGGTTATGAAAAATCTGGATGAAATTCTCAAGGCCGCAGGAATGGATTTTTCTAACGTGGTTAAGAGTACCATCTTTTTAAAAGACATGGGCAATTTTCCGCTGGTGAATGATGCCTATGGAAGGAATTTCCCAACCCATCCTCCCGCCCGCGAGACCGTAGAAGTAAGCCGCCTTCCCAAAGATGTAAACGTCGAGATCTCCGCTATCGCTGTGAAATAATTCCTGCTCAGCAAGCGCATCCAGAATTCAAGCGTTCAAGCTTTGAATCAATTTTACCTTTAATCCTATACTCCTTGAATCTTGGTCGCCTTAGCCCACATGTCATTCAAGGTTACGGTGCGGTTAAATACGAGCTTTGAACTGGTAGAATCCGGATCGATTGTAAAGTACCCCTTGCGTATGAATTGATAACGATCTTCAAGCCTTGCACTTTGGATAGCCGGCTCGGCAAACACCTCCGGAAGTACCTGTAATGAGTGAGGATTGATGTGGTCTTTAAAATCTCCCTCCGCATCATTTACGTTTTCCACTTTAAACAGCCTGTCGTAAAGCCGCACTTCAACTGGCACGGCATGCGCTATGCTCACCCAGTGCAACGTGCCCTTCACCTTAATACCGGAAGTGTCTGTTCCACTCTTGCTTTCCGGTATATACGTGCAATGCAGTTCTTTGAGCTTGCCGTCTGCATCCTTTATTACTTCATTGCACTGTATAATATAGGCACTTTTCAATCTCACCATTTGACCCGGTGCAAGGCGAAAATATTTTTTTGGTGGGGTTTCTGAAAAATCCTCTTGTTCAATGTACAACTCACGACCAAAGGGTATTTCGCGCACACCCGCATTGAGATCTTCCGGGTTATTTTCTCCATTCAGCACTTCGGATTTGCCTTCAGGATAATTGGTCAGGATGACTTTAATAGGATCCACCACAACCATTCTCCGCAGTGCAATCTTATTAAGGTGTTCGCGCACGCAGAATTCAAGCAGCCCCATGTCAATCAGGTTCTCACGCCTGGCCACACCTATTCTGTCACAAAATTCACGGATGCTTTCTGGTGTATAGCCTCTTCGCCGAACTGCGCTGAGTGTTGGCAACCGGGGATCATCCCATCCTTTCACATGCCCGTCATTGACCAACTGAAGTAGTTTTCGTTTGCTCATGATGGTGTAGGTCATGTTTAGTCGGGCAAACTCATACTGGTGGGAGGGATAAATTGACAGGTTTTGAATGAACCAATCGTACAACGGGCGATGAGGAACAAATTCAAGTGTGCAGATACTGTGCGTAATATTTTCTATGGCATCACTTTGCCCGTGGGCAAAATCGTACATCGGATAGATGCACCAGGTATCACCTGTACGGTGATGCGGTGCGTGTTTAATGCGGTACATCAGCGGGTCTCGCATGTGCATATTGGGATGTCCCATATCCACTTTTGCCCGTAGGACCTTTTCACCGTCGGGGTAGCGACCGGATTTCATTTCAGCAAACAACTTCAGGTTCTCTTCAATGCCCCGACTTCGGTACGCGCTCTCTATTCCGGGTTGAGTAGGTGTGCCTTTTAGTTTGGCAATTTCTTCACTCGAACTATCGTCCACATAAGCCAATCCTTTTTGGATCAGCACAACGGCGAAATCATAAAGCTTCCCAAAATAATCAGAAGCATAAAGTTCCTGCGCCCATTCAAACCCCAGCCACCGGATATCATTTTTAATCCCATCGACGTATTCCGTTTCTTCTGTTACCGGATTGGTATCGTCAAAGCGCAAGTTGGTTATACCACCGTATTTCAAGGCAAGTCCAAAATTCAGGCAAATACTTTTCGCATGCCCCATGTGCAAATATCCGTTTGGCTCAGGCGGAAATCTTGTGATGATGGATTTATACCGGCCCCCGTTAAGGTCGTTTTCAACAATCTCCTCAAGAAAATTTAAGCTCTTTTCTTCCGTCATTTATCATTGTGTTGTAACCTCACAAAGGTATAAACCTTTTGGATTTGAAGGGCATTTTTTTACTCCCGGAAGGGTGTAAATCTAAATCATCCTTTACCTTTGTTATTGATTTTACAAGTAAATAATGACTCCAGTTCGCGTTCGATTTGCGCCCAGCCCAACAGGCCCACTTCATATCGGGGGAATACGAACTGCCTTGTATAATTACCTCCTGGCGCGGCAAAGTAATGGCACCATGATCTTGCGAATTGAAGATACTGATCAAAATCGTTATGTGCCTGGAGCGGAGGAATACATCATCAAGTCATTGGAATGGGCAGGAATAAAAATCGATGAAGGTCAGGGTGTGGGCGGACCCTATGCTCCTTACCGACAGTCCGAACGCAAATCAATTTACGCGCGATATGCTAACCAATTAATTGACCAGGGCGATGCCTATTATGCATTCGACACGGAAGATGACCTGGAAAAAATGCGGGATCGTTTGAAAACGGCCGGCGTTGATCAACAACAATACAACAGTGTTACCCGGTTGCTAATGCGAAATTCATTGACCCTTGATGCAAGTGAAGTGAATGAACTACTCGCGTCGAAGGTGCCCTATGTGATTCGTCTAAACGTTTCCCACAACGGAGAGATCAGGGTAAATGACATTATCCGCGGCCTGGTTACGGTGCAATCATTTGAGATAGACGATAAGGTACTAATGAAGTCGGATGGCATGCCCACTTATCACCTCGCCAATGTGGTAGATGACTACCTGATGAAAATATCCCATGTCATACGTGGTGAAGAGTGGTTGCCATCGGCACCGCTCCACGTCTTACTCTATCGGTATTTGGGTTGGGAAAAGGCGATGCCCCAATTTGCTCACCTTCCCTTATTGCTTAAACCAGACGGTAATGGGAAACTGAGCAAACGGGATGCAGACAAAATGGGCTTTCCCATTTTTCCACTTACCTGGACTGACCCGAAGACCGGGGAAGTAGCCAAAGGATTCCGCGAAAGCGGTTACCTGCCGGATGCGATGATCAATTTTCTTGTCCTTCTGGGCTGGAACCCGGGCACCAAGCAGGAAATTTTCTCTATGGCTGAACTCATTACGTCATTTTCCGTTGAGCGGATTGGTAAAGCAGGAGCCAAATTTGACATTCAAAAAGCTAAATGGTTCAATCAACAATACCTTAAAGAGAAATCAGACGAAACGCTTTCCGGGTATTTGCTGGAGTCCCTGAAAAATGAAAACATTGCGTGCACAAAGGAAAAAGCATTCAAAATCTGCTTTGTTATGAAGGACAGGGTGACTTATCCTGCCGATTTCTGGGAGCTGGGCAAATTCTTTTTCCAGGCGCCGACTGCATTTGACGAACAGACTGTGGCAAAAAAATGGAATGATGAAGCGGTGAAGGTACTTCAGGCATTTCGGCAGAAGCTGGAGCAACTTACCGATGTCACCGCTGAGGTCGCGAAAACCACATTGGAAACTGCAACCGCCGAACTGGGAATTGGAACTGGCAAAATTCTTCAGGCGTTGAGGCTGACCCTTACGGGCGGGGCTTCCGGTCCTGATTTAATGATAACCATGGAAATCCTGGGCAAAGGAGAGGTGGTCAGTCGTATCAATTATGCTTTGAAAACAATAGGGTAAAAGTAAAGCCATGACAAAAAAAGTAGACACCTCTGGAAAGAAAGTCAGTAAACCCCGGGTTCACAAAGATCTTGATGGATTTGAAGTTTCCATTGACCAATTTGGAGAACTGCAGTCAAACATGAAAATCGAAAAACTCAATGAGTTTCTGGATAAGAATGTGGATGATAAAAAACTTGCCGAGCGTGACGATTATGAAGACCTAAAAAAAGGAAAAGGAAAGAAAAGGAAAAAGTAAACCAGGATTTTCAGAATTCTCGAAATTTTAAAGATTACAGATAGCGACCCTTTTGATCGTCTTACATACATAGCGCAAACTAATAATATTAATAAATCGATGAACCGATCTCATGAAATTGATTACAAGATAATAGGCGAAAGTATCCAGATCGTAGAGATTGAACTCGATCCGCAAGAAACAGTAATTGCAGAAGCCGGAGCCATGTTGTACATGGAAGAGGGCATTTTGTTTGAAACCAAAATGGGAGATGGATCCAACCCCAATCAGGGCTTCCTGGACAAGCTATTGTCTGCTGGCAGTCGTGTCATAACGGGTGAATCATTGTTCATGACTCATTTCACCAATCGCGGAAACAAGAAAGTCAAAGTCGGTTTCTCTGCGCCGTATCCTGGGACGATCATTCCTGTTGATCTGGCGCAAAGCCCAGGAAACGAGTTGATTGTGCAAAAGGACGGGTTTCTTTGCGCGGCTTATGGAACAAAGCTTTCCATTACTTTCAGTCGCAAACTTGGGGCTGGCCTGGTGGGTGGGGAGGGATTTATTCTTGAAAAATTAGAAGGTGACGGAAAAGTTTTTGTACACGCCGGGGGAACCGTAATTGAGCGGACGTTGAATAACGAAACACTCAGGGTGGACACTGGTTGTGTTGTAGCATTTGAATCGCAAATAGATTTTGATGTAGAAACTACAGGAAGCCTAAAGTCGATGATTTTTGGTGGCGAGGGAATCTACCTGGCCACCCTGAGGGGAACAGGAAAAGTTTGGTTACAGTCCATGCCCATACGAAAACTGATTCAAGCACTTTCTCCCTATGGCAGCAACACCCGCAAGGAAGCAAGCTCACTCCTGGGCGGGTTATTTGAAAGCTGACAACAATGATCGAAATTGACTATTTTTAATTCCTCATGTCTTCAACAATTCCCATTAAAATTGGCCTTATTCGGGAAGGAAAAACTCCGGCCGACAAGCGCGTTGCGTTTACACCCTTGCAGGTTGTTGAAATTGAACAGCGCTTTCCGCACGTAAAAGTGATATGCCAGCAGAGTCCGGAAAGGTGCTATCAAGACAGCGAGTACGTTGCAGCAGGTATAACCATGGCCCCTGATGTCAGTCATTGCGACATCCTCATGGGCATCAAGGAAGTTCCTGTTAACGCTTTAATACCGAACAAAACCTACCTATTCTTTTCCCACACACTAAAGAAGCAGGCTTACAATCGAAAGCTATTGCAGGAAGTGTTAAAGAAAAACATACGCTTGATCGATTATGAGGCGCTCAAAGATAATCAGGGCAACAGGTTGGTAGCATTTGGAAGATATGCAGGCATTGTAGGAGCTTATAACGGTTTGTGGATATATGGCAAACGATATAGGGCGTATTCCCTTCGTAGGGCATTTGAATGTTTTGATGTCAATGACCTGAAACTGGAATTACGAAAAGTGAGGCTTCCTTCCATCAAGATTATCCTTACCGGCGCGGGAAGGGTAGCGAAGGGCGCGATGGAAACGCTGGACACGGCAGGAATAAGAAAAGTCAACGCACAGGATTTTCTCACGCGTCAATTTCAAGAACCCGTCTATGTACAATTGAGTAGTCAGGACTATCACACTCGCAAGGAGGGACTATTTAACCGGGAAGAGTTTCACCTTGACCCCTCGCGGTATCAATCGACTTTTCTTGATTTCACTACGGTGGGGGATGTTTTGCTGGCCGGAGCGTTTTGGAACCCCAAGGCCCCCGTGCTCTTTACACGTGAGAATATGCTTTCCGCTCATTTCAAAATCAAAATAATTGCCGACATAACTTGTGATATTCCGGGTTCCATACCCAGCACTAAGCGAGCCAGTTCTATACCTGACCCGCTTTACGATTATGATCCCATGTCTGATTCTGAAAAACCAGCGCTCAACGATGACCGCTGGGTAACGGTAATGGCTGTAGATAATCTTCCTTGCGAGCTACC
>JAYVXP010000237.1:0-3672 GCA_043785125.1 Bacteroidia bacterium | reverse complement strand
AGGTGGAGGACAAAGATGGCAAGATGGTGGACCGGGGTGTGGATTTATACAATGCCGATTATGACTATCTCAATGCACTGGGAATAAAAATTACCCAGGGCCGTAATTTTTCAAAAGATAATCCAGGAGATACCCTTAATGCGATTCTCGTAAATGAAAGTATGGTGGCCCGGATGGGCTGGAAGGACCCGTTGGGAAGAAAATTTCTAACGGGCGGCGGACCCAAAGGGCCACAGGAGAAAAAAGTGGTCGGTGTCATTAAAGATTACAATCAGAATTCCCTCTATGATGCCATCGAACCGCTTATGATTACGTTGGGAAAAGACTACGGTTATCTTTTTGTTCGGTTAGCCCCCGGCGACGTCAAAACTTCTATGGTGACCGTTGAAAAAACATGGAAAGATATTTTTCAAGACCATCCCATGGAATATGTTTTTCTGGACCAGGATCTGGATTCTCAATACAAGGCCGATCAAAAGCGAAGTCAGATATTTACCGCCTTCTCTGGTCTCACCATCCTCATTGCCTGTGTTGGATTATTGGGATTGGCCGCTTTTTCGACCGAGCAGCGAACCCAGGAAATCGGCATTCGCAAAGTGATTGGCGCCAGTGTTTCAGGATTGATCGTACTTGTTTCAAGGGAGTTTTTCCTATGGGTGGGAATTGGAATGCTCCTCGCTTTACCCAGTGCATGGTATTTTACGCATTTATGGCTTCAGAAATTTTCTTACCGGATTGAGCTCACCGGAGAGTGGCCTACCTTTCTCCTTTCTGCAGTGCTTGCCTTTGTGATTACCTTACTGACGGTAGGCTTCCACGTTGTCCGGGCGGCGGTGGCCAATCCGGTTGATTCGTTGCGATCGGAGTGATGTGTAGCTTTTCACAGTTGTTTATTAATGCCCGCGAACGAACAAATTAGATCGAATCCGCACAGTCATTTTTGGGTAGTCTTCAATTTTAAAGCACAATCGCCTATAAAAACTGGTTCCAATTTTGGTAGGCATTGCCCTAAACAAACGACCCATGCTTAAGAATTATTTTAAGATTGCACTGCGATCCCTTTGGAAAAACAAAGTCTATTCCTTTATCAATATCGCGGGACTTTCTGTTGGGATAACGGTTTCTGTACTCATCCTGTTGTTTGTTTCTCATGAGTATAGTTTCAATAAGTTTCATAAAAATGCAGATAGAATATATAGAGTGCAAAAGAAATTTGTGAAGGATGGTCGTTATAGTCTTTATGCCAATCCGGAGTTTGGTCCGTTGATTAAAGAGATCGACAAGGAAGTTCTTAATTATCTGAGAATAAGAGAACCGGGCCGCAAAGTGGTCGCGGCTGACCCGCAACACCGTTTCTTTGAGGATAACTTCATTTTCGCGGACACCTCCTTTTTCAGTTTATTTTCCTTTGAACTGCTTCGTGGTACAAGAAGTGCGCTGGCCCGGCCGAATACCGTAATCATTACGGAGCAGACTGCTAGGAAATATTTTGGGAACAGCGATCCGATTGGTAAGAATATTATTTATGATCAGGACAACTCCTTTGAGATTGTTGGGATTGCAAGAAAGGCTCCATCCAATTCATCCATCCAATTTGACTTTGTTGCGTCCTTTAACAGCCTTGTCGTGATGTCTTCGGAACGGGGTATCATCCTGAACAATTCTTCCGCCTTTCCCACGTATCTTCTTCTGCGTGATCGAAACAGTTTATCCCAGGTGGAAAAAACGATCCTTAAGACACAATACACTAACGCCAGTGTTAAATATTTGCTCGAGCCATTTTCAGATTCGCGGTTCAACCTGAACTTTGGAGACACCTCAAACACACAATATGTATTTATTTTTCTGTGCGTTGCATCGATTATCCTGATTCTGGCATTGGTCAATTATATGAATCTGACCACCGCCCGGGCTTCCGTCAGGGCCAAAGAAGTCGGTGTGCGCAAAGTAGTAGGAGCACACCAAAATGCACTCTCCGTTCAGTTCTTTCTGGAATCTGCCGTTACAACGGTGATATCCTTTGCTATTGCCTTGGTGATGATCGAAATCTTCACACCTGTATTTCTGAATGAATTGCAACAGGAGATTGATTCCTCTTTTCTCCTATCCCCATTGTTTATTGGGGTGGTGGTAATGCTTTTCCTGATTTGCGTATTACTTTCAGGGAGTTACCCTGCTTTGGTGCTTCCCCGGTTCAAGCCGGTGGATGTGATCAAGGGAAAATTCAGCGGAAGCGGACAAGGTACATGGATACGTAAAGGATTTACGGTGTTTCGAAATTCCCTCAACGCATGAACAGGTCCAACTCAAATGGATCATTGTGGATAATAATTTTGTTGAAACGCTCGGCATTTCATGGAAAGAAAAACCAGAGAGCGACATGATGGATAAACAATTGATCAACGAATCGGCCATTGAAATTTTTAAAATGACAGACAATCCGGTCGGCCAGAAAATAACCATGCAAAGTGAACTGATCGGGATTACCCATTCCGAAATTGCCGGCGTTGTCCGGGATTTCAATTTCAAAACGCTGCGTTCCCGAATAGATCCTTTGATTATGACCATAAAATCAGATACCACATTCATTGACATGGACAACGGAGCATCCCTGTATGTCCGGCTCAACCCCTCATCGCAAATCGGCGAAAACATTTCCGGGATCAAAGAAATTTATGAAAAATATCAAATCGAGACTCCGTTCTCCTATTATTTTCTCGACGATGCATTTGATCAAAGTTATAAGGGAGAACAACGGTTGGCGAAAATTTTTAATGTATTTACCGGGGTGGCCATGGGTATAGCTTGTCTTGGTCTATTTGGGTTAGTAACGTTTACGGTTGAGAGAAGAACTAAAGAAATCGGCATCCGTAAAGTGCTGGGTGCATCAGCATCAAAAATTCTGTCCTTGCTTTCATTGGAATTTGTTGCATTACTGATTATCAGCATTGCCATTGCTATTCCATTCGCGTGGCAGTTCATGCAGGATTGGCTTAGCCGATTTTCTTATCGGGTTGAAATCCCGATTTGGATTTTCTTTATTTCAGGGATATCAGCTCTAGCTATCGCTTTAATTACCATTAGCTTCCAGACGATCAGAGCAGCACTTACCAATCCAGTGAATTCATTAAGGAATGAATAGGATTCCTGTGTTGCGCTCGATGGGTAAGACTTGCTTTAAAACGTAACGATGAATTTGCTGCCCACATCAGGGACACTTTCGGCCCGGATATTTCCGCCCTGAGCCTCCACCTGGGTTTTGGTGAGAAAGAGCCCGACACCACGGGCCTCCGGGTGCGCGTGAAAAGTTTTCCGGAGGCCAAAAAGCTTTTCCCCATTGCGCACCAGGTCGATGCCCAGCCCATTATCCGACACGCGTAACATCTTGCGGCCGTCCACGATGCGGGTTTCACAATGAACTTTCAGCGTGCGGTGAGGTGAACGATACTTGATTGCATTGCTCAGCAAATTGAGCAAGATGCTTTCGAGATAGGTTTTGGGATAGTGAATTTCCGGGCATGCCGAAAATCCGTAAGTCACGATCGCATTGCTTTTAATGATATCACCGGCCAGGTCCTGTTTGATTTTGGTGAAAGTCTCCTCAAAACTGAGTTGGGTTCTTTCGGTATGTTTTTCTTTTTTAATTTTCAAGGTTTCCATCAGATCGTTCAG
>JAYVXP010000236.1:0-3680 GCA_043785125.1 Bacteroidia bacterium | reverse complement strand
GTTGTGGGCATCCGGTGATAACTACAAGCAAACCCGTTCTTTCCCGAAATACTCGATTCAGACGGACCCCTCGACATGGAAGCCAACGCCGCCGGCCTACATGGATGCCGTAGAACCTCACTGGAATAAGATCAGAACGTTTGTCATCGACTCGGCAGCACAATTCAAACCCTTGGGCCCCACCCCTTTTTCTATTGACAAAAAAAGTAAGTTCTTCAAGGAGGCCTTTGAAGTGTATGAGACTGGGAAAAATCTCACCGAGGAACAACGGGCGGTAGCAAGTTTTTGGGATTGCAATCCGTTTGTCATGAATGTGAAAGGTCATGTTATGTTTGCAACCAAAAAGATTTCCCCGGGAGGGCATTGGATGAATATAACACACGTTGTTTGTGCCCAACAGAAGGTGGATATGATTAAATCTGCGGAGGCCTATGTGATGGTTTCACTTTCTTTGATAGATGGTTTTATCAGTTGCTGGGATGAGAAATACAGAAGCCGGATGATCCGGCCAGAGACATATATCAATCAATACATTGATGAGAATTGGATTCCACTTTTGCAAACTCCTCCCTTTCCTGAACATACGAGCGGACATAGTGTGATTTCAGCTTCCGCGGCTGTAACGCTCACCAAATTATTTGGCGATAATTTTGCTTTCACAGACTCGACAGAAGTAGAATTTGGTATGCCGCCCCGCAGTTTCAAATCATTTCTTGACGCTGCGAGTGAAGCAGCTGTGAGCAGGATGTATGGGGGAATTCATTACACACCAGCCTGTGAAATTGGAAAAGCCCAGGGAAGGAAGGTTGGGTACTTTATTATTGACCGGCTGAAGACTAGAAAAGCGGGACAATAAGTTGTTGTGGATCTCTTCTACTCGAACCAGGATGGCTGTGTATTTGTGCTGCCATCAACTGAAAGACAATCTATACACACTTTTGGATAATTATTTCCAAAGAATCTCTCTCCCGTGAATGTGCATGGATTTTCCAGGTCGCCTGGAATGTATCCTCGGGCGACGCCAACATGCGTCGTATATTGAAGGGATGCTTCAAAATATCCAAACACCCTTTCTTCAGGATTGTCGACGTTAAACACATTGCCCTGCAAATTGGCCGGCGGCGTATCAAAAATAGAACCCTTACGTGTGACGAGCCCATTAACTTTCTGCCAATACGCAAAGGCGTTCTTGTTTAATGAGTATTGGTTTATGTTGAAGTAGTGTTTTGATTGAAATGTGTTGTCTACATCACGCGTTATGAGCAAAATATTATTAAGTCTTCGATCGGTGTATTCCAAAGTATTGACTATCTCCAGATTGCTATTCGTAACCGGTAGGCTGATGTAGCAGGTGGCAGGACAGGTATGGAAGGGACTTGGGAAGCACGTTGGGTATAGGCGATAGACTTCATCTACCGACCATCTGAAATAAGCTGGGGCATCCGTCTTAGGGAGAATGGAATTCAGGAAGACTTTGACTACCAAATTGTCAACCGGAACCCCCTCACTGCTTACAAGCCTTATTTTTGCAACTTCGAATGAAGCGCTGTCCTGGGATTGAAGAAGTGGCATTGCTTCCTGAGTAGACTTGTAATGTCTTCCATCTGATAAGACAATTTCGATCGAATAAGCACCCCCCTTAACACCCTTCACCACGGCCCCGTTCAGCTTATACTTTCCCTTCCCTATCTCTACATAACTCTCGTGACTTCCAGTATTATCCACAATATCTATTGAGGCGCCGGTCAAGGGCGCGGGACTAAGATAGACTCCGGCTGTCATGCTGAGTTTTAAGAAATAGGGGCCGGGGCCGTCAGTAATATTTCCATCGATCACCAAATTACCTATACCGCCGCTCGATTTGAAATCATACTTATCTTTGCAATTGTTGAAAAGAAGTAGCAAGAGGGCAATCTGAAAAAACTTTGATTTCATTTCATTTCTTGATTTTTGAAACTCAATCATCATCTTAAACATTGCTAACCAGAAACTATTACTAACGGCTGGCCAAACTCTTTAAAAAAACCATACCGGCGGTATATTGGTGCTACCCTTGATGGCGTTACAATTCAGGCAGTACGAGTATGGATTACCTCCTGGAATAAGATAACTCCAGTCACAAGAGGTAATGTCTATAGGGATGTAACCGCGGTCTATAAAAACGCGTGTAAGTACGCCAGCAGAGGCTTCGAAATATCCAAATACTTGCTCAGACTGGTCCGCAATATTATAAATATTTCCAGGAATGTTAGTAGGGGGTGTATCAAAGATCGACCCGTTCCGTTCGGTGAGAAGTTCAGCTTTTTTCCAATAGTCGTACGCTTTCAGGTTCATGGAGTATTGAGTAATGTTGAAGTAGTGTCGCACAAGAAAGGTAAAGTCAACAGCTCTTGTTTGTAATAAGATACCCTTGAACACCAATTCATGAGAAGTTGAAGATGGAATGATTTTCAGATTAAATTTGCTCACCGGTTGATAAATGTAACAAAATGGAGGACAAGCAATTGATCCCGGTCGACAGGTCGGGATGATGCAATACACTTCATCAATGCCCCATCGAAAGTAAGCCGGCGCTTCAGTTTTAGGCAGCCGAGTATTTAACAGGACAGCAACGTTGGTATTATCGACCAGATAACCTTCTGAACTGATAACCTTGTCCTTTGTGACTTTAAAATAAGCGCTATCGGTTCCTGCTGGTGAAGGCATCTTTTCAGGTGATGATCGATACTTCTGGCCGTCTGGCAATTCAATTTCAAGCATATAGGTTCCATTTCTGAATCCTTTAACAGTTTTTCCATCCATCCGATATTTACCATCCCCCATGTCTACGTAATCTTCACGCGTTCCATTTTCGTCGATGATACTCACATGAGCACCTGGTAATGGGTCGGAATCCTTTTCTATTTGGCTTGTTGTGCCGAGTTTCAAATAGGAGGGACCTTCCATATCGGTAATGCTACCGTTGACAACCAATTTATTTTTAGTCCGAATGGCGGAAAATTGATAACGATCTTTGCAATTATTGGATAGCATCAGCAACAAAAAAAGTAAAACGTTATTTACTCGCATGGCTAGAAAGAAACATTGTAGGTGATGGAAGGAAGAGCACTTCCAAGAATTGATAATTTGTACCCCTGTGGTATGAAGGAACCTGCCGGTTGTTGATAATATATAGAATAAGCATTTCTTCTTCCTAATAAATTATACACTGAAAAGGTTAGGTTGTCGTCAATTTTCTTAAAAACATCATTGATGGTAATGGAAATATCCAACCGCCAGTAATCCGGTATCCGGTATTGATTGCGTTCTGAGTAAACCGGGATGGCTACCGATCCTGCCTGATAATTTGAGACCAATGCGGAGGTTGGTCTTCCCGAGCTATAGGTAAAGTTGGTGGCAAAACGCGCGTTTTTGCCAAGCTTATGATTGGCGGTTATATTGACCGTATGCGGTTTATCATAATTAGTGGGATACCAATTTCCCTGGTTGACCCGCTCTTCGGGGTGAATCCCATCCACTTTTATGAAGGACCTCAGGTAGGTGTAGGAAATCCATCCTGTCCAGGCTCCAATATTCTTCTTTGCAAACAGCTCAACGCCATACGCTTTTCCTTTTCCCTGCAAAAGTTCAGTTTCCAAATGGTTGTTCAGTAGGAGCTGCGCAAAGTCTTTGTATTCCAC
>JAYVXP010000235.1:0-3681 GCA_043785125.1 Bacteroidia bacterium | reverse complement strand
TGGTGGCGCTATGGCTGCTTAAGATATTTTTTGTGGAAGTGAGCCCTAGCCCCATGCCGCCTTGCTTGGCCGTGTAGAAAGGGTCAAATAATTTTTCAATGTCTTTTGGCGCAACCCCTTTTCCGTTATCGCTTATAGCAACGATAACAAACCCATTTTTTAACTTTACATTTATTTTGAGTAAACCTTTGCCTGGCTCCATGGCCTCCACTGCATTGACGAGAATATTCAGAAATGCAATTTTCATTTTATCCTTGTCCAGGAGTATCCTTGGCAACTCCACTGGGTAACTTCTTTCCAGTTTAATCTGATTAAGATTAAGGCGATCAATGGTCAATGCAACAGTTTCCTCGATCACTTCCTCAATGGCAGTTAATTCCAGACTTAGTTCACGCGGTCTTGACGAATTGAGCATGTCCCCGATCAGTTGCTCAATGCGATTGGCGTTTCTTTCAATGATATCGGCATATACTCGAAAGGAATCATTCTGTTGCGGTATTTCATCCTTTAGTTGTTCAAGCGCCAGCGTCAGGCTGGTTAAGGGATTGCGAACTTCATGGGCAATGGTCCGTGCCATTTTTCCAGTCATGGAAAGCCGTTCGGCTATCAGCATATCTTTTTCGGCTTGCTTTTGTGCGGTCACGTCTATTACGGTCCCCAGGATATCCACAGACTGACTTTCAGAATGTTCCCGGAGATTGGCCACCAGCAATAGATATTTGATGTGACCCTCCACTTCAATCCTGTAGTTGACGCCGGAGCCGCTTCGTTTATTTTTTATATCCTGAATAAAATCTTCAACCAGAGCCCTGTCATCTGAATAGACGTTTTCCAAAAAAGAATCCCATGTAGGCTCAAAGGTGTGCGGTCGATGGCCCCATATTCGGTACAGGCCGTCGGACCAAATAAGATAATCGTTTTTTTCGTACCACTTCCAACTTCCCATGTTGGCGAGTGTTTCCGCTTCTTTCAGGAGCAGCCCGCGCTCTTCAATTAAAAGTTGCTGTATTTTTTGAGTAGTAATGTCGGAGAAGGTTGCAACAAAACCGTCTTCTAATTTAACCACCGTGATGCTAAACCAGGAGTTCACGCCGTTGTGCTCGTATCTTTTCTCAAATTGCTTTGACTTACCGGATTCAACTACCGCTTTGTAAATATCAAACATGCCATTAGTCTTGTTTTCCGGCATGAGTTTGAGAAGGTGCTTGCCGACAAGGATTTGCTCTGATGGGCCGTTTAATCTTGAACCAATGGAATTTGACATAACCCATTCAAAGTCTTCGATGGTGCTGTTCGCATTTCGTATACTTTTAAAGGCCATAATACTGTCCAGCGAATTGTCCAGAACATTTCTCAACGTCTTTTGTGCAAATTCACGTCTCGCTGCCTCATTTCTTAGCGCCTCAACATTTTCTTTGAGTTTGTCTTCTGCCACCTTCCTGTTCTTTAAGGCTTCAAGAATTCTGACAAAAAGAAAGGTCATGCCAATCAGCGCAACAAGAGTATAAACCAGCAACGCAACCGGCGCGCTATTTCTATATTGTATTTCTTTGGAGAGCCGGTCGTTAATTGTATTCTCCTCACCACGGGTGATTCTGCCTGCTACACTTCTGATTTCCTCCATATTTGCCATGCCATGCGCCAGAAGATTGCTTTCATATTGATCCATATACATGGAACTTCTCCTTGCATTGGAAAGAATTTGACTTATTATCCTAAACTGGTTATTGATCAGCAAATCCAGCGTATCTGTTTTTTTGGATTGTTTTTCATCGGAAGAAAGGAGACTGTCGAGCGTCTTGATCTCGCCAGGCAACACTTTTAAGGAAAAAAGGTAGGGGAGAAGATAAGTTGTATCCCTCGTCAGTTGATAGCCACGATGTCCTATTTCCGCATCTTTAATAGAGGAGAGAACGGTTTGAACGGCACTGAGCACGCTCTTGGAATGCCGGACCAGTTTTACTTCAACTATGTAGTTGTCAAGATTACGGTAAGTAAGAAGACTGATGCAGACCAGAATCACCATGATCCCAAGAAACGACAGGCGTATGTAAATATCCTTCATGATGGGAAATTAACGCTATGATCTAAAATGATGAGTTGAGTAAAAAAGTAATCCCTGCAATAAATTGCTTTACACTTTAATATTATAGAGACGTAGCTTATTGTATAGCGTTTTGCGATCTATCTTCAGCAATTCCGCAACCTTTGATTTGTTATTGTTGGTTTTCTCCAGCATTTCAACAATGGCTTGCCGTTCTGCTGATCCGGCAATGGACTTTAGCAGACCAACACTTTCTTTATCAATTGGGTTAGCGCTTCCGTTTGAGGCGTCGCTCAGAACAATTTCCTGCGGCAAACTTTCAAGTTCGATCGTGTCTCCATGGCTAAGAAGAACCGACCGCCTCACCACATTATTCAATTCCCGGAGGTTCCCGTGCCAATAATAACAGGTCAGGAGATCGATGACAGGAAGAGAAAAAGACTGAACATTTTTATTCAGCAGATGATTGGCGTTTTCCAGAAAATAAGTTGCAAACGTAATAATATCATCTTTCCTTTCTCTAAGAGGCGACAATTGAATCTTGAATTCATTCAACCTGTGATACAGATCCTCTCTGAACCGGCCTTCTTTAACGGCTTTATTCAGGTCTTCATTGGTTGCAGCAATAATGCGTACATCAATCTCAGCATCCTTTGTTGCGCCAATTCTTTTTATTCTGCGCTCCTGGATTACGCGCAAAAGATTGACTTGATTTTCATAAGATAAATTTCCGATTTCATCGAGAAATATTGTTCCTGAATTCGCCAATTCAAAACTTCCTGGCTTATCATTTACCGCGCCTGTGAACGAGCCTTTCATATGGCCAAATAGTTCACTTCCGGCCAACTCTTTCGGTAAGGCACCACAATCAATTGCGATGAATGGCTTGTCTGCCCTTTTGCTGAACTGATGAATCGATTGCGCTACAAACTCTTTTCCTGTGCCGGTTTCTCCGTAGATCAGCACAGATATATCTGCGGGGGCCACCAGTTCTATATTGCGCTGTACGGCAAGAGCCTGCACACTTTTGCCAATAATAAAATGTATGGGTTGGGAGTTTGATTTACTATTTTTCCCCGATTTGTTTGTTTCCGGTGAAGGGAGTTCCCTTGAATTAACTTTTTCACTCTTGGCGATCGTCTCCTTTATCGTCACCAAAAGTTCATCGGGGTACAAAGGTTTGGTCACATAATCACTGGCTCCGTATTTGAATGTTTCCACTGCCGACTTCACATCAGAATATCCTGTGATGATAATTACTGCTGTATGCTGTTTTAGTAGTTTTATTTTCCTGAGGGTTTCAACGCCGCTCATGTCGGGCAACCTGTAATCGCACAAGACCAACGTATAGTCACTGCCACGGAGTTGCCGAAGGCCATCTTCGCCGTTATGCGCTACGTCAACTGCATAATTGTTCTTTTTTAAGAAGCTAGACAACACATGACAAATGTCTTTATCATCATCAATAATTAATATGTTGCTCATAGGCGGAAGAATTTGTGGCTACGAAAATTAAACTAATTATTTAGGAAATTCAATTCCAGCAACGCATTCCGGATTGACTTTAGGTTAAATGGTTTGGGAACATAAAGACTGGCACCCGCCTTCAATACTTTTTGACGCTCCGCTTCATAGGC
>JAYVXP010000234.1:0-3734 GCA_043785125.1 Bacteroidia bacterium | reverse complement strand
TGTTTATTTACTTCTATGAAAAGTAATCTGGCTAATTTTACGGGAAAAAGTAACTCATCATGGAATCTGTTGCCTTCCATAGTCTCGATGGTTCTATCAAATAGAGCTAATATGCTATCCTCATTATACTGAACCTCTACACTTTTCATACGCAACCTGTTTTACTTTCCATGATTGGCACGTCGCATTGTACTGAAACTCCAAACAAATGGGAATCGAAAAAACCATACTCACTTGTAATCTTGGTCGATGTTATCCCGTCCGCCGGTCCTCCCTTTTCTACGACGTCTTCATTTTGAAGGGAGTGAACAAACTCCCTCGCTAGTTCACGCATCTCATCAACTATGGGCTCCGCCTCGCTGGATTTATAGTCAATCGTTGGCGATGAAAGTCTTTTCATCAAAAAGAACTGCAATGGAAATGTGGTATGTATCAATCCGTTCTCAGCGTATGCATCCGTATTTTCGAGAGGTGGCAGATAAACAAAAAAAATATCCTTGCCCTCACTGAAGGCCTGAATACCAAGATCACCATTCGCCTCGTAAAGATTGGCGTAAAAGAAAGCTACTGGCTTACTTAACTTTTCAACTACGCTTTGGATTGTGGTCAGGATCATACCTTATCTGTGATCATAAAATACCAAAACGAAAACGGTATAAAAAGATGATACCATTTGTAATTACTCCAACCAATTAACAATGAACCTAGAAAGAAATTAAACCAATAACTTGTAAATATTAATGCCAAAAAGGAAGAAACTAATCCATGTGGATCACTTTCAATAAAACTTTGAATTGTTGATAAGATCATATCTTTACCTTAGCTTGTTTTGGCCACGCCCAATGCCTGCCGTTCTTCTCTTTGACTTCTACCATGTTGCCCTCAAACATTAAAATTACAAACTTTCTACCGTCATAAACAAATGTCATGTACAGAGAAAGTAAACCGAGTTCAATCATTTTATAGCATCATTTAACGTCTTTTCAATCGCCCTGTACCTATCTGCGTACTCGCCCTCACGTTTCCAAAGTTCAATAAAAAGAAACACGGTAGCAAATTCCTTGTCATAAACATCGTCGGGGTCAAGGCCGTAAGCCTTGGCAAACCGATCTATAATAGAGGCCCCAAAATCGTCATCAAGTTTTGAGCTCTCCGCGAGCTTAGCAATAAGCGCACGCTTGTTGCTATCCTCAGTGTCATCCGGTTTAAGGTTGGCCGCCACCCGTTCCCATAGTTCTTTAGCCGATTCAAGAAAAAAAAACCGATGGGATAGATTAGAAATATCGGCATTCTCAGGATGACTTGTTCAAGTTCTTTGGCCCGGTTAAAATCAAACTTTGACCCATCAAACAACGGCTGGAGATAGATTGCGGTGACAAGGCTGACCCGGGCGGCGTGATAATTGCCGTCAGAAATAAGCAGTGCCCCCGTGGCGAGCTCATCCCGAACGTGGATATTTTGACCGATAGACATCCGCCCCAAATCGGTGGGCAAGGTCAGGTGCTTACCCTCAATGTTGATTCCTTTCGGAGCGCGAAGTCGCGTAAAGTCGGACGACTCCTCATATACGAATCTTGTACATTCCCACAAGGCCGCCTCAAGTTCTTCGTCATGGCTGTCAGTGATCAGGCTTATGTCGCGATTGAGCATGATGGAGAATAGTTTCACGCGCGAGCGGTCCTTAAGTTCCTTATCCGGTTCCCATTCTTTCACTATCCTCTGAAAAATGGCAGTGGAGCAGTTAGCCCAGCAGTCTGGGAGTTTAATTCTATTACCTGCCGGGTCGCGAACTACGACCATATCCAGACAATCATTTTATAAATCATCTTACAAAAGAGTGTGAGGCCTGCAGCCATAAGCATTACCGCCGGGGAGCAAACAATAAGGGTGAACAGCCCGGAAAATATATCTTTGTACCCTTGCATTATTATTCTTTTCATTAGTTTTTATTGATTTAGGTGAGCTGAATATTTAGGGGAGCTGGGTTGATACCCGACTTTTTTTATAACGGGCTGCTTTGATTGCAGGCGCAATTGTTTTTTAAGTGGGCGTGGATAAGTCATATAACTCTGAGGCTTGGTTTCCTTACCCTAACTTTGTCCATGCCGTAGTTGATCGCGTCCATCGCATGATTATGGTCGTCTCGCGGCTCATCGGTTGGGTTCTTGAATTGATCCATGGCATAGGCATAGTTCTCGTATTCATTCCAAATATCCTTGCTTGATTCGGTAACAAATATATCGTATTGTTTTAAGAATTTCACTCCCGACTTTACCGACCCCGGTCCCTTAACGCATGGCACAATATTCCACCCCTTGCGCTTCATGTCCTCGATGTCCTTTGGTTGAGCGTTATCGGCAGTGATCAGATCACGCTTGCTGATTTTCAGGCTGTTTAGTTCCTCATTCAAATCATCGTTCGTCATGCCGTGGGCATAGATTTTCTGATCCACCCATAGGTTACGATTATGCGTTTCAATCTCCACCAAAGCTAACGGGTCGCCGGAAAAGCCCCAATCCAGGCCATAAAATTTTCCATAAAGGCCCGGCATCGCCCCGATGGGCTTCCAGTTACGATGGACGCGACCCCTGACACCTTCACTTATCAACCCGTCTACCATAGTATAGTAATATTCCGGGTCATCTTTCAAGTATTGGGTTAAGTTGACTATAAATGATTTGTTCAAATTGCTCTCGTTATCCCGATATGTAGAAAAGATTGATAAAAGGCTATCAACATTTTTAGGTATGGCCCGAAAATATCCGGGCCTGTCATCTACCAGATTATACCAACGCTTCCAAATCCAGTGACCCTTCGGAGGCGGATTGAATACACCGATTAGTTGGATGTCCTCCGTCTTGATTGTGCGCAGAGTATCATCTAACTGTTTGAAGTCGGCCTCCGATATCTCTTCCATTTCTTCGACAAGTACGTGCGTAGCCCCGGCCAATGACTTTAGCTTGGCCGTCTGTTTCTTGGAAGCCTTTTTAAATCCCTTTGACACGACAGTGTTGCCGGTTGGCAGGTAGGTGGCCATCATCTTGGATTCATCAAGTTGGAATAATTGCATTAAGTCAGCCTCGTCAATCCGGTCTTTGAAATCCAACCACAACGATTCACGGATGTCACCCAAAACTTCGCGCATGATATATCCACGGAAATAGTTTGCCTGTGTGATAAGATGAAGAAAATATTGGGTGGCCGTATATGATCCACCTCGCGCCCGGCCTCCCCAAAAATGGATGTGCCTGGCTTTGGTGAAGAAAACAGGTTCATAAATTTCATTGAATCTAAGTTCCAGCATCCTTTGGCTTGGAGTATCTCTCGAAAATTATTTTTTTGTTGAATGATTCCCCCGCCGTGGTCAGGTCGAGCCCCTGTTTAGGAAGGCTTTCAATATGATTTTTCAATAACTCGAACGCCCTGGAGTCACCTTTCCGCGCTTTTTGAAATTGTTTGAGCGTGATGATGTCGGCCAGCGACATCTTTTCAATAATGCCCGTTTCTGGATTGGCCTCGTCCAGTGTTGCCTCCATCCATTTCCTGATGATCGTTTTAAACGAAAGCGTTCCGGGTGGCTTGCCCTTTGGTTTGCATCCTTTTTTGAATTGATGCTCTTTTGGTGGGTCCTTATATGGCATAATCGCTTTAAAATCCCATTTTTATTTCCAACTGATTTCGTTCCCCTGTATGCTCAACAATGATTTAAGCCCGTCAATTATCCTGAAAAGTGA
>JAYVXP010000233.1:0-3735 GCA_043785125.1 Bacteroidia bacterium | reverse complement strand
CCAGCAAGGAAGCTAAAATCCGCGCCATCACTAAGAATGAAATGGAGATGATGAACCGCACGAAAGAATCATCGCGGAAACAGCTTCTACAGCTGATCATCAAATCGGCGCTGGAGAATAAGCCGGGTTTGACCACCGGCGAATTTATTCGTGCGTTGGAGAGCAAAGGCGTTCGGGTTCTGTTCAACCAGGCAACCACTGGCTTTGTCAGCGGAATTTCCTACGACCACAAAGGGTTCCCAATCAAGGGAGCCAAACTGGGAAATGATTTCAAGTGGACTTCCATCAAAAACGCTATCAACTATGAGCAAGAACGAGACCGCACAATAATTCACGAGACAAATCTTAGAACAAAAGCAAACCGGCCTAGCGTTGAAGCAGGCCCTTACAATGATACATCGGCCAACCAAGCAGATAGCAGGAACAATTATCGTTTACCAGAAAAAGGAAAGGGGTTCGCACTTGAGTCGTTACTGGATAGCCCTTCTCATGGGAAAGATATGAGCGTTGATTACGAATCCTATCTGGAGACTGATAGCCTAGGCAGGCCAAGAAGAAAGAAAAAGCGTAAGGGTAGGAGAATGTAAGCTGGATCTCTAGCCATTCCAAGTTCACCAATACCCTTGTGGACTTGCGGAATCATGAAGATATCCTCAGCCGTAATACCCGCATCTTTAGCTTATTAGACATTGAAGGTCCTTAGGGACGGATAAAAACGTCAATCCTCGAAGCTTGCTGTTGTCCTAGGCATCGACAGCTTTTCTTTATCAACTTCAATCAACAATGCATCCTCAGCTTCAAGATATGGGTCATACCAATCAGCTTTTTTCACTGCCCAGGCCTTCCAGTTTTTGAATTCATCGAAACCCCATTACTCAAAACAGCACGAGCCTCGGCGTCTGAAATAAAATCTCTTAGTATTTTTACTTGTTGCCAACGAAGGGATTTGTTCAGGAGCTTTTTAAAATCTCGAAGTTCTTTTTGTTTTCTTTGTTCCTTTTCTTTTTGGATCTGTAACCGTTTGTTTCCCTCTTCTTCTCTTATTCTATTTATGCGCCAACATTCGTGAAGCTCGTCAATCTTGGTTTCTATCTTAGCAACAATATTTGACAATTGGCCTTCTAGTTTTCTTTTCCCATCCTGCCATTCATAACCGCCATAACCTTCTGACTTGAACACCATGACCCCTGTGGGAATGAAATCCCTTGTTGGCCAGCTATTGCCCGGATTGTTGACTATCCTATGTCTCTCGCGTAGCTGAATCTTAACCTGTTGTTCTCTTATAATGGCATAGGTTTCATTATAGTTTACTTCAATTGAATGGCCCCGAGCCCGAAGGATTTTGATAAGCGTATCCATGAACAGAAAAGCTCGGTGCATACGGTCTTTTGGAACATTGATGTTCAAACCGCCTCTTCTACCATCTTTGCCTGAAAAAATATTTTTGGTCTCAACAATTAACTCATCAGGTTGATGAAGTTTTTCAGGAACGACAAGATTAACCCTTGGATCCTCTTCAATTTGGCGCTGTCTTTGTGACCACGGGTATTCCTTTCGGGGTGTAGCCCTATCTATTTCTTGCAGCGTCACCTTTTGTTCAGAATCTTGTGACGGAAGATGAGGAATTGAAATTTTTCTTCCGGCCTTAACCCTTTGCCAATGGCCAACTTTTGGAATCGGTATGTTCATTCTGATGCAAGTCTTCCTTAAGCCGACATCTGAGATCTCATACCTTTTCGCGAGAGTTGTCATAGGCTCAGTCCAGACTAAATCAAATAGCTCTTTTCGGGTTAGGGTAACTTTGTCCATGGGTATTAATTTTAGTTCTCTTTTTCAATTCATGCTTATTCACAGCCGGTGGCTCTCAGCGGGCCATCCGGTCTGCGATCGAAAGTCGCGAGCCAGCAGATCAATCGCAGGGCAAATGAAATTGAATTTTGGAATGATCAGCTAAACGATTAGTAGATAATTAGCTAACCCTGCCTCGGTAATGAGGTTTATCCACCGTTTCTCCTTTGTGAAATATTTATCTCCGGGCTTCACGTATATCAAATTGTAGAGATCATACGCGTCATTTGGTTGGACGACCCACTTTGCGATTTCAGTATTCCTTGACAGCTGGAGGAAAGCTGTCAGAAATAATTCAAAGTTCTTCAAACTTTTATTGCGGAGTGTTACCTGACCGTCACTAAACAGCATTATATAATCATTCAATTCAAAAATTAACCCCTCAAATCGCTTTTTGAAATACTTCTTTTGACTTTCCTTCCAAAGCTTTTTCGAATGAGCCTTCACTCGTGACACAAATTGATTCTCAATTGAAGCAACCGTGTCACCTTGACCGACCCTGCTTTGAATATTCTTATTGTATTCAGCAATTAATTCGGGATTTAATCGGAATGAATTGTCCAGTGCAGCCATACTTCTGATCTCAGCCCAGTTTCTAATGCCGAGGTTGTAGCTATACCTTTTGTCTTCAAAATGGGGATTGATGAATCTCGTAATATAAAGAAATGCATTTTCAAGTATCTGTTTACTTGAATGATCTACAATCGCCTGTGCCGCGCCCCTTACTTGCTGAAAGTTCCCAATGATATTAGGGCTAGTAATTAATTCTTCAAAATTGTAGAAAGTTGCAACTAACGAGTAGTCAGTCAATTTACTTGGATCAAGGTGTCCGGTCCCTAAGTAGTACCAAATATTAGTGTCACAGATTACATCTGTTTTCATATCACGAACAACAGTTCTATTCTCTCATTAATTATCGTACAAATTTAGGCTTATGCCGGAATTAGCTAGCAAGGAATTTCCGGCATAAACGGTTTCCCCCTTACAGCTATCGCTTCCAGGAACCCCCATTTATTCCGTTCCTCCTTGCGCAAATTCCAGCCTAAGCCAAATGGTGCACCATAATTAAATCAAACGATTATGGAAAGCACAAATCAAAAACAAATGTACGCTGTAGCAGAGATTCAGCTTACCTACAAGTCAAATGTAAAACCATCGTTACGTCCTGGCGTTAGCGTTTCGAAAGACGCTTACAATGTTCTGGTAGAAAACTGGGATAGCTCAAAAATCGAATTTGTTGAACAGTTCAAGGTCATGTTGCTAAACAGAGCAAACAAAGTCCTCGGAATCTGTGAAGTGTCAACCGGATCAAGCACCGGCACGGTCGCAGACCCAAAACTGATCTTCGCGGCAGCTCTCAAGGCAAATGCTTGTGGTATTATCCTCGCACACAACCACCCTTCCGGCAATCTCAAAGCCAGTCAAGCAGATCTTGACCTTACTAAAAAAATGAAGGAGGGTGGCAAGTTTTTGGAGATCCAAGTGCTCGACCACATCATAGTTACCAGTGAAGGATATTACTCTTTTGCGGATGAAGGGCTCATGTAGGATTATTGCTGCTGAAATTGTTCTAAATACCTGAATTGGCTCCGATGATTCTCAACAACTCGGCCGTTAAGAGGTGCATTTTTGTCCTCATGTTTTCCGGAATATAATGCTCCGGATTGTCATCTAAGGCTAATGAACGTGCATGAGCCGCTCGCACTAATGGGACAAATCTGATGACGCTGTAGCCACCCTTCATTTTGTAAGGCAATTCAGCCTTTAGTTCTCGGCAGTCATTTGCTATGGAATTGTGTATATCATCGAGGTGCATGTACAGCCAAACCTCAAAACACGGATTGCTTACTGCCATAAACCAATTGCTTTTTGTTTCGCATACCTGGT
>JAYVXP010000232.1:0-11990 GCA_043785125.1 Bacteroidia bacterium | reverse complement strand
GCGCGATCACCGTGAAATCAAATACCTCGATATCAGTGAAACAGAGGTTGGTGATATTTCCGTGTTGAGTCAATTCCTCCAACTTCAAGTACTCCGGGCCGACAAAAGTAAAATTCAAAACCTTGATCCGATCTTCAAGGCAGTGGGTCTTCAAAAATTGTATATGGATGAAACCGCCATTCACGACATCACCGCGCGGGAATTTCTCGATCAAAATCCAAACTGTTTATTGATTTACAAAACGCTTCATCTCAACCGGTGGTGGAATAAACTTCCGTTAAACTGGAAGGAAGTATTCCGAAGTCAAATGGCGGGCGATACAAGTGCTTCAAGAGAAAACCTTCACAAACTGGTTGAGTTGGAGGCTTTCCGCTTTAAGGATGTGCAGGTCAATGACCTTTCGGCCTTTAGCGAGTTTGTGCGGTTGAAGGAGTTGCAGTTTTCCGGAACCGCGATTACGGACCTTTCGCCGCTGGCCAATTTCAAAACGTTAAAGTCGCTACATGCTACCAGCAGTCCACTTGAGCACATTGAATCATTAAACCAATTATCGGCCCTGGAGGACCTTGACATTTCCAATTCGCCAATCGATGAGTTGAAAGTAATAGGAACCCTGGTGAATCTCCAAAGACTTAACTGTTCGGGCACACAAATAAAAAAGCTTGACCCGATAAAGGCATTATTGGCATTGGAATACCTCGATTGCTCAAATACCCGCGTGGGTAATCTTGATCCGGTTTCACGTCACGCCCTCAAAACGCTTAAGTGCTACAATACAAAACTTTCAACAAGAGAAATTGAGAATTTTAAAAAGGCCAACCCTGAGTGCAGTGTTGTTTATTATCGATAGTTAGGGAATCTGAGTATCTCGGAATAGTCGGACCACCAATTTCGGGAAGGGTCAGTACCAGGTATTTCGGAAATGGTCTGTACCGCTGTTTCGGAATTGAAGAGTACCCCCTCCGCTCTTGTTGGTGTTCTTCACCAACAAGTTATTTGAAACAATGCAGCGTCTATTTATTTATTACTCCTGATTTTTTGCTAAAACGCATTTCAACTCCACGTGATCAATTTTACAAAACTTGACTACATCTTCACCTGCAGCGCCATTACCCAACTCCGCAGCCTTCTTTAAATTTAAGCTTCCACTATCCTTTTCTCCTAACTTTAGTCTACATTTCCCAAGACCATAGTAGGCATCACCATCAAAAACGAGTGCCCTTGTGAAACCCGTATTGCTCCCTGGTAATCCCCTAATTCAAACTTTGAATTCCCCCTTTTACAAAAAAACTGATCCAAACGTTTTGACGAACCTGATGGCCTTTGGTTGTTTTCAATTCTTCAGTGACAACTGAGAAATGATTCACTCACCTTCTCCGCCCTTGTTGGTGTTCTTCACCAACAAGTTATTTGAAACAATGCAGCGTCTATTTCTGAGAAATGATTCACCCACCTGCTTATGGTTGGAACATTGTTATTCAGATAAAAATGCTCAAAATACTTGTTAGGCTCGCACAAATGGGAGTTTGCAAGGCCCAACAATGAAAGTGACCCGGAATTAAGCAGTTTGTAAACAAAAGATCGAATGGTATCTTTATTGATTGATGAAATAAGACAACCTTTTCCATCCTCTCCCTTGAACAAACTACTTCTTATTCTTGCCATCCTCCCGGGCACGTTCTTTCTTCAAGCTCAAAATTTGAAAATCGAAAGCTATTGGCATCAGGCGACTGACAAAAAGGAAAAGGACACTACCCGTATCCTGGCGTTAGTCGAGGTTGCGCTGAGACTCCGTAATAGCTTTCTAGACAGTTCCTTTCATCTGGCGCAGCAAGCATTATCCATGTCAAATGCCATTGGCTTTATAAAAGGAAAAGGACGGGCACTGCGGATCATGGGTGTTTATTACCGATCAGCGGGAGATAACGTCAATTCGCTCATCTACAGTGATTCTGCAATTCAATTTGGAAAGGTTGCCGGAGATGAAAAGGGAATCGCCGCCGGACAATTAAATATAGGGTTGATCTATCAGGAACAGGGTAAATTCCAGCAAGCCCTTGAGTATGACTTCCTCGCCCTCAAAGGCTTTGAAAAGATCAGAGATCAACGCAACATTGCGGCGATGTATCTCAATATCGGATTGGTCCATTATGATCAGAAGAATTACAAAAAAGCTTTAGAATATCTTAAGAATGCCTCACTGATAGGTGAGAAAGTGGATGATAAATCCCTAACTGGCCTCATCTACACTAATCTGGGATATGTCTATCAAATCCAAAATGATTTAGAAAATGCCTTGGCGTATCAGTACAAGTCGCTGGAGATTCTCGTGCAATCCGGGGACTATAGAACCGCTACCTATCCTTATAATAGCCTTGCGGAGATATGTTTAATCAAACATGAGTTTCCGAGGGCATTGCAATACCTCAAAACAGGTCTTCAAATTGCGGAGAAAGCTAACTATCAGGACAGGATTTCTGATTTAAGTAAGACTTATGCACAATATTGTTATGCGACGCAAGATTACAAGAGGGCGTTGGAATATGCCAGCAAGGCTGAAGCTTTGGGCCATCAGAATGTTGAATTACTCAGAAACGCCAATGAACAGAAATATTTGGCCGCCTACAAGCTGGGGGATTTTCATAAGGCCTTGATGAGCTACCAGCTTTTTCAGACGATGAAAGACAGCATGCAGAATGAAACCAATAAGCGAAACTCACTGGCACAGGAATTCGCTTTTAAGGAAGAAAAATTAGAGTTGGAAAACCTGGCGCTGGTAACGGAGTCGCAACTGAAGGAACGCCAACTACGGGTCATACTGATTTTTTTTATGGTCATCGTTTTGCTGGCGCTCGTTATTGGTTATTTGGCATTCACCTACTACCGGTCCTTTCGAAAAAATAAAGCGCTGAAGGACCAGATACAGGAAAAAAATGCAGAGATACAGACACAATCTTTGGAATTGGTAGAGAGCAACGGAGAGCTTTCTAAGTTGAATGAAGAGTTACAGTCTAAGCAGGAAGAAATTACTGCACAAAATGAAGAGCTCCAGCAAAGTCATGAAGAAATTTCCGCACAACGGGATTTGGTGGCTGCGCAAAACCAGGAATTGGAACGAGTCAAAATAGTTATCGAAAAACAAAACCATGAAATAAAAATACGCAACTTCAATTTGAATGAGGAAGTTGAAAACCGGACCCGGGAGTTACTTGAGTATAACCAGCAACTGGAACAGTTTGCATTTGTTTCCTCGCACAACCTGCGCGCGCCGGTGGCCAGGATTCTGGGTTTGGGTAAACTGCTTGAGCTGTCAGGTAAAAATGCCGCGGACGAGGTATTTATTACAAAGAGTCTGATTACTTCTACCTATGAACTTGACAGGATCGTCCGGGATTTGAATACCATATTAGAGATCAGGAAAGGTGGATCGTCCGCGATAAGTGAAATCCCCCTGGATGAAGAAATGCAAATGTTATTGATAAACCTGGAAAAGGAGATATCCGATACCCATGCCACCATCACCTGGGATTTTTCACAAGTTCCTGTGATTCAAACAGTGCGGCCCTATCTGGACAGCATCATAATTAATCTGCTGAATAATTCCATAAAGTACAAACATCCGGATCGCGCGCCCCGCATTCATTTGAAAACGGAACTTCGCAGTGATTCAACTTGTCTTATCGTCAGAGATAATGGTCTGGGTATTGACCTGTCCATATTTGGCGAAAAGTTATTTAAACTGTATAGCAGATTTCATCTGCATGTGGATGGTAAGGGCCTTGGGTTGCACCTGGTAAAGACGCAGGTTACCACGCTGGGGGGAAAAATCGAAGCGGAAAGTAAGGTGAATGAAGGCATTGCGTTTTTTATATACTTCAAAAACAGCCGGCATGACGGATAAAAAGGAGGGCCAGGGACTTGAAATGAAGGCTGTACAACTAAATTAAATACAAATACTTGTTAGTGTTAGTGCAAGCAACCCTAATTAATTACATGGGAATTAAGGTCTGAGAATAACTGTCTTGCCCTGGTAGGCCGTGCTGAATAAGGAATGTCCCTAATTTTTTCTTCTTGAGAGTTTCAGTGTACGCATCAGAATTTGAACTCTACACGCCTATTACCTTTTGATTCTCCGCCCTTGTTGGTGTTCTTCACCAACAAGCTATTTGAAACAATGCAGCTTCTATTTATCACTCCTGATTTTTTGCTAAAACTTGTTTCAACTCCACGTGATCAATTATTCATTAAAAGAAATTCATGTGTGCTATCTCAATCTAATCTGAAAAGCCAGACCAGACATCTTCCGGACTGCTTGTTGGCGAAGAACAACACCAAGGGCGGGGGGTAAGGTGACCTGAAATTTCATCCGATGGAATGACATCAACTCATCACAGGTGTGCTTTCAAAAACGCCATCACCTTGACGCGTATTTCTTCTGTGTCAAACATCACTCCGTAGTGAGGACCATCTTTTACGATGATTAATTCGTTTTTAATCTTTGCCAGATCGAGGTAGCCTTTCAGCAAATACGAGTGCGAGGGCGAGACCGACTCATCTTTTTCTCCTTGTACAATGAAGAATGGCGGATCGCCTGCATCGACGTATGTAACGGGACTGGCTAACTTGCTGATGCCGGGGCGAATGAGTGGTGAGGCACCCAGAAGTTTAACTACCTCGTTGTCCGTATCCGGTTTTGACTGACTAAAGAACAATATAAAATCCGATGGACCATAAAAATCCAGGACCGCCTTGATCTTAAACGTCGGTTGCTTCTTTGCTTGATAAAATGCAGGAACAGGATTATTGAGCGACAGTGCAAGCAGCGATGCCAGGTGACCCCCGGCGGAAAAACCGATGATTGCGATATGGTCTTTGTCGAGCTTTTATTCTGTTGCATGATTGCTGATGAATTCAAGCGCCTGATAGCAATCCCGGATTTGTGCCGGGAAAATCGAATCCGTGCTTAACCGCTATTCAATGGTGGCCAGCGCATACCCGTTTTCAAGAAATCCACGGAGGGTGCTACGCATGTAGCCCATGTCGTTATACTTGTTCCCCTGAATCCATCCCCCACCGTGTATCCACACTACAACAGGAGTATTGGCTTTTGCATACGGCGGTAGAAACACATCCAACGTATGTTTGATGAGTGTGTCTCCGGCATAGGGAATATTATGGTGATAAACCGTTCCGGCTGGAAAGATGCTTTTGATTTTGTCTGGTTGGGCATAGCAGAAGCACGAAGAAATAGCACAGAGGCAGACGATGCGGAGGGTAGTCATGGGTCAGGATTATTTATTGGAATAAATATAAGTGAATCGCGAGAATTTCCTTCTGACTTGGAGCAATTACCTCGCTCCTCGCTCTTATTATCGGTGAAGAACACCAACGTCGCGAGGGGCCTATTGGAAATTTGATATCAGCATGGTACATTCATCTATGCCACCTACTCTTTTGCGTTTTGGAATACTCGTGTCCATTCATATTACCATCGCCATTTCGGGTTTTGCAATTTTGGGAAATGCCCAGGAGTTGCCTTTCCGGTCCGACACACTGGACTTCAACCGGGAAGTAAAGATATTTTTCAGCGATGAAACCGTTATGAGAGGAGTAGTAAAGTACCTCGTGGCCGACCAGCTCATCATGGACTCTGGTCGCGAAATACCCGTAGCCCAGGTCAAGCGCATTCGTGTGTACCGTCACATTGTGGGAAAGACGATTCTCGTTTCGGGCATGATCGGTTTGTGTGCAGGAATACTCTATAGCATCGGATCAAAGCACAACACCGGTTTTAGCGACGATGTCGCAACCGGATTCCTCTTCGCCATTCCCACCGCAGCTGTAGGCGCTGTTGTTAGTCCCTTGCTGATGCCTTTCTTTAAGTATTCATTTCGGATAGATGGGCAAGCATCCAAGGCTCAGAAAATGGTGAAGCGACTGGGGAAGGGAAATGGGAGTCAGTGGTAGTTTTAATGAATTAATTTACCGATGTGATCATTAGCGAATTCGACCCGGTTCGTTCGTGGAAGACAATCCCATGACGTTTATCCGCGGCCGCTCTTTGTTGGTGTTCGCGAAGGACTTACGCAGGCGAAACCAACAAAAGTTTCGAAGCCCATTTGTTAAATTAGAAATGATATGGCCGCTATTGATGATGTACACATTAATTTCATTCAGAATTATGCCTTTGTACAGAATACTTCTGCGAAGGCAATTCGCATCGAGGTGACAATTGATTCAGACCCAAATCCAGGCAATTACCCCATTAGTAATCAAATACACATCCTACCAGGTTGGGGCTCTGTTGGTCTCGGCCCTACGGACAACCAGGAAATTGGCCCACATAGAGACTTGACCTACGAAATTACCAATGCAGAATATGCCCCTGAGTATGATCCCCCTCACCCATGAGGACAAATGATGGGGTGAAATGATTTTTTGTCGAAGAGCATTCATGGATGTTAAGTAAGCTGGAAACATGGATATCTAGCGGTGTGCTTGTTGGTGAAGAACACCAACAAGGGCGGGGGGAATGATCGGTGTAATATCCTGATCTATTTCTCCTTGCCTCGAAGATATTTATGCCAAAGTCCAGCGTAACCCAAAATCATGACTCCCACAATAAATGCAAAGGAAACGTAGCCCTTTTTGTCAAAATCCCAGGCGCTGTATTCCTTAAAAAATATCTTTATGGCCACTACGCCCATAATACCCAATATCCACATTGCGAATTTCCTTACCAACCTTATAGTCTTTTGCCTAGTTGTCTCCACTGCCGTAACACCGATCGCCCAGACCGTGCCACTTATCGGTCCGCCATCTCTAACTATTGATTTCAATTCGGCCAACCGTTCTACCTCAAAATTTTCGGAAATTTCATTTTCACCTTCCTCTCCCTGAGGTAGCAAAAAATTGCTCGGAACGAGAACGCCGCTTTCATAGTCCAGACCACAAGGCTCATAAACTCTGTTTAATTCTGGCTTCCAAAAGGATTTATTTTTTATTTGACGAACATCTCCTGTGGTTGGATAAAGGCTAAACCACACTGCCAATTCAATAATTTCACGATCGGCATCCGAGAGCCTCACCTCCCCGAAGTACCACCCATTCTCTTTAAGGACGACATTGGTAACTGTCACTTTCTATTTGTTACGGTTAATCCGCTTTGTTAATAAATAAAATTAGATATATTGCTCCCGTCCACATGATTAACAGTACCACTGTCCTTCCAAGGGCATCAAATCCTTCGCTCCCTTCCTTAGCAATTACACCTGTAATTAATAATGCTACAATTGCAATTATCCAACGAGAATTTGAATTGCTTTTTGGTTCTATTGAAGCCTGGCTTACCTTTTTGTTTCCGAACTGATCGATTGGGTGGTTTTTCGCAACATATCTTCTGGCTCTTCCCTCGTCCATCATTGCACCCGCAATAATCGATGTATACTCTTCTCGTTCGCAATAAGGACAGAAGGAGCCTTCCAAAGTGTGCTGGAGCTTTTCGTAAATATTTGGACAAGGGAGCCTCATTATACAAGAAGTGCTAATTGATTCAATAACGTGCCCTCAACTCAACCGTGAGAAGTACTTTCGCTATGCCTCAGATTTTTCAATCAATTCAATAATCTCCAACCAATCCTTCTTGATACCATTTCCGGAGCGGATACGCCCCCTACACCATTCTATTTTCGCCTTGCCAGTCCTTAAATCCCCAAGATGATTTCCTTGATTGTCTTTTATTTGAAGTTCCATGCCATTATTGCCCAGGTCCATTGTAACCTGCAAATCCTTAATAGTTACATTCACAGAAAAAGGTAGTAATCGCCAAGACCGATGTTTCGAAGATGCCTTGAAGACATTTATGCAAATGCTGGAATGCTTACCTGCCGATCAATTTTTCTGTATTCCTTGTCAGTAAATATCTCCACAAGGTACTCCCGGTTCTTGATTAAATCCGGGAGTGAGGGTACCGTAACCTTATGATTTTTTGAGACCTTCCATCCCAACCTTTTTAATTCTTGTAAAATGGTATCCTTGGTTGCGGTGTACCGGATGAATTCTTCCATCGCAATGGAGTAAGAATTCTCTGCCTCTTTTTCGGTTTTGCCGTAACCGGTCAAATCGAGCGCCGGAGAGTAAACAAAATGAACACCATCTTCCTCGAACTCAATCAAACTTAACTTAACGTCAATGGCATTCTTGCCATCCCTGTAACGCCCCGAATGAACGACATTCTTACCCATTTTTATGAAGATGTTTTGGTCTTTTCCTTTAAAGCGCCTAGTTAACGCAATCTCAACATAGCTGCAATTATTGATCCCGGAAACGGTTTTATAGGACCAAAACCTGAAAACTGAAATTTAAGTTTCAGAAGATTGATTTCCAAGTTTGGCGATACTCTTATGAAATGATTTGTCAAATTCGACATTCATTTCACCGACCTCAGCGCTTTGATTATAGAATCTTTACTTACCAGTTTTCCGGTTTTCTCCTTTCGGATGAGTTTGCCTAACAGGCCATCTTCATTGGCCTCGGTCAATTTAGTTTTACGTTTTGCGGCTGAAGATTTGACCAGTCTCACAGAGACCTCGGGTGATGACCGCAACTTAGCTATAAGGTCTTTGCCTTTTGCCGTTTTCTCGTTAATAGTAACCGTTAATGTAGTCATGCAACAAATTTATTAATTTCTTGTGGATTCGATAGCGGATTGTTGTTCCGGATTTCCTTACAATTATTTTGGCTTTAGCGGATTTGGCTGGATACCCTTCTAACAATCCCAAAAACAAAAAAGCCCCTCTCCAAGGGGCTCTTTCTTATTCTTGGCGGTCTGGACGGGACTCGAACCCGTGACCTCCTGCGTGACAGGCAGGCATTCTAACCAGCTGAACTACCAGACCAGGGCCATTTGTTGATAAATGATCTGCTGATTTGTTATAGGGAATCGTCAAATCTGCAAATCAGGCTGCAAAGATAGTTCTCAGGGGGTTTAAACCAAAAAACACTTCAACTATTTTGACTCAGACCTTCGGCACCTTGTATCCATTGTGATAGCGTGCATTGATGTAAGCGTTGGCCGGCTCTTCGTTGAACCGCATCTTGCCGGAATCCCACGTCACCTTGCTTCCGGTCCGGTATGATATATTTCCCATCTGACAAACGGTCGCCACATGTGCGCCGGCCTGGATCGGGCAAGCGAGGTCGGCAAACTTTCTTGACTTGACCGCTTCAATAAAATTGCGGGTGTGCAAATCCAATCCCGAACCTTTGTTGTGCTGCACGGGTATGGATTCCATCCGCTTCTCATCGCCAATAACTTCCCAGCCTCCCCGGTCCAGTACCAATGTCCCATTGTTGCCGATATAGGAAATGCCATGGTCGCGGCCATAGTTCCCGTTACTGATTCCCTGCGCCTGTTCCCAGATCATGTTGTAACCGTCAAACTCATACACCGTGGCGAGTGTGTCTGGTGTTTCTTCCGGTCCGTCGGGGTTGGCAAATTTTCCACCCAGCGCTACAGCCGATTTCGGGAACTTTGCATCCATTCCCAGCAGTGCATAGTCCACCAGGTGAACTCCCCAGTCGGTCATTAGCCCTCCTGCATAATCCCAGAACCATCGGAAATTAAAATGGAAACGATTGGGATTAAATGGCCGCTTGGTCGCAGGGCCCAGCCAAAGATCATAGTTCACACCAGCAGGCGTCGGACCATCGGGCTTCGTTTCAATGTTCTTCATCCATCCCTGATAGGCCCACGCTTTCACACTCCGTATTTTTCCGAGCTTGCCGGATTTTACAAAATTCAAGGCGTCAACAAAATGCGGAACACTCCGCTGCCACTGGCCTGCCTGAACTGCTTTGTTGTAACGCACCTGCGCCGATACCATCGCATTGCATTCTTCAATCGAATTGCCAACCGGCTTTTCCACATATACATCTTTGCCGGCAGCACAGGCGTCGGTCATCTGCAAACAATGCCAGTGATCTGGTGTGCCGATAATGATAACATCGATGTCTTTATTGTCGAGCATCTTCCGGTAGTCGCCATAGGTTTGCACTGGCGTTCCGGATTTTGCCAGCTCAAACTTTCGCCAGTTCAATACGTTTTCATCGACATCACAGAGCGCAACCACCTGTGTTTCCGGTATTCTCATCATGGCCGTCAGATCGGCCCATCCCATGCCATTGATGCCGATGACGCCGATCCGGATTTTATCATTGGCCGAAATGAGTTTCTTTGCCTTGGCCAGCGCTTCCGATGAAATCAGCGAAGTAAGTCCCAGTCCTGCTGCGGCAAGGGAAGAAGATTTAATAAATGATCTGCGGGTGTGCGCCATAGCTATCTCTATTTAATTGAAAACAAATCAAACCCTGTCTTGGTTGGTGGTCACACTGGAATAATCTTGCCACCACCAGGACACAAGAAAAAAGTTCCTCCATTTCAATGCTGCGTTTTTGAATCGATTTTCAGTTTCTCAATCATCTCCCGGTTCAGCGTCGCGGCATACACTCCGTAGGCATCCACAATCAATCCCTTCACTCCCGCTCTGGAATTGACCGCATACAACACAGAACTGTCACCGGGGTCGTTCATCCCTTCAAAGCGATGCACCTCATCTACATGAAACTCTTCGGGGCCAAATTTGAGGTTCAGTGGCGGACATTCAATCCACTCGGGATGAATATTGAAGTCGTTTTCATATCCACGCATCTTCAATTCGCGAATGGCCTCGGTCAATGTTTCATAGGTTTTCATAAGCTATCCATCCCATTTTCTAAAGTAACTCACCTGGGTAGAAATAAAAATACTATTTTAGAGCTACTTTGTTATAAATGAGGAAGGTCTTTTTTGTACTTATTGTGTTGATCGGCGCCGGATTGTCGTCGTGTGGCTCTTCTCAGAACTCGACAGCCGTTCTCAAACCCCGCTATCACAACATTTCACCGACCAAACGTTGGCGCATTGATATCCCGATCGGGGCAAGACATATTCGGTTTTTGGAAAGGAAAAGGACTAAAATAGTTAGAATGAACTAATTTGCTAATTAATTGCTAATTAGCAAATTAGTCAATGCTTAGACTCTGAACTTTGCAATTTGTTATTATCGAATTATTATCGAATTAGCTAATTCGGCAATACTTAGGCTTTGAACCTCGAACGTTACTGCAGTCCCTTCAACAGCAATTCAATATTTCTTCGGAAGAAGATTTTTAGATTCGTCTGCTGATTAATATGGGCGGTGAGTACGGAGCCATAGAAAATGATGGTGAGCATGTTGGTCACATCCCGCGTGGAAGCGGTCTTGGTTATTTCCTTTTTGAAAATGGCCTCGAGTGCAAATTTTTCAAACATCTGATCCACTGATTGGATATCAATGGTATGGATGTCGGCAATTTCGGGAAATAATAATTTCTTCTCCTCTACTTTTACGGGAAAGGGCCTCGGCGTCCTTCTCAGATCGGCCAGATAGGCAAAGAGACTTAAGATAATGCCGGGATGGATTTCGCAATCTTCGCTTAACTTATCAAACAGAAAGAATATGCCCTGCACTCCTTCTCTCGGCTTCTCACGGAGTTCCACCGCCCGGCGCATGCACCAGACCCGGAAAAAGTACAACAGAATATCTTCCTTCTGCGGAAAATATTTGAACAAGGTGACTTTGGATATCTTCACCTTATCACAAATCTCATCCACATATAGATCATAGAAGGATTTTTTGCCGATGAGTTTTAGGGTTTGATCCAGGACACTCAACTTAAGGCGGGCAGCTTTTTCTTTTCTCAGGCTCATGGCTTTCTTCGCGACGAAATAATACATTTATGATCTAAATCCCAAATACAATTCCATGAAGCGCACCATCCTTCTTTTATTGGCATGCTGGATAGTTGCTTGCCGTTGCAGTACAACAGATTCCAGGAAAGAAAAGGTCAATGGCTTCGTAGCCGATTCAGCAATGGTTGTTTCCGCCCATCCGCTGGCATCAAAGATAGGG
>JAYVXP010000231.1:0-11998 GCA_043785125.1 Bacteroidia bacterium | reverse complement strand
TTTTGTTTTTAATGGTTGCAAATGTCTCTAGTGATACAGTGTCATCCGTAACAATTTTAGAATCGCAATACAGTAAACCAATATTGGTCCGTCCCTGGAGTGCATCAACCAGCATCTGCAAAAACCTCTGATCTGCATAATCGTCGCTTTCCGCCAACCAAATCCACTCACCGCTTGAAAGGTCGATACCTCGTTTCCATTGACAAAAAGGGTTGCCCGAATTTTTATCATTAAAAATAACTTCCTTCACCAAAGGATTTCGGACATAATCCTCAATTATTTCGCGACTATTGTCTGACGAAAAATCATCTAAAATAATGACTTCAAAATTCTGATAGGTTTGATGCAGAACGCTTTCAATCCTCTGCCTCAAATAACGGCCATGATTATAATTCGGAATGATGACAGAAATTTTGGGCAAAATCATATCCTCTGCTCAGATAACAATACCTAAACCGTTGCACTTCCTATAATTATAAAATTTCCTTTTTGTTTTTTGGGCGATATCCGCAACAGCCCGTTTCACCCCCGGAAAACTTTGCGTGTCATGAAAGAGAGTGCAGCGTGAATGTTCTGCTGCCCACAATCCGCAACGGTACGTATCTTCATACGTATGAATAATATCAACATGGATCAGGTCGAAGGATTGATCCGTAGAAACGATATAATCTTTATAATCCGCCTTGGTTAACTGAATATTTTCAAAGTCCCTGAGGTTGTTTTTTGTCAGATCATAAATATCACCGTGAAACCCAGCATGATCATCGCCGGTGAAAATATCAACCCCAATCACTCTTTCGAAATAATTTGCCAAAACGGCTGTTGAATAACCAAATTCAACACCAAATTCGAGGGCCGAATGGGTTTCAATTTTCGAAAATTCGATGATGTCTAAAATGATTTTTTCCAGACCTACCCAAGCCTGCGATTTAGATTGAATTAATCTTGCTGGGGTGACCGATTTTTTGGGAAGATAGTTTACTTCCCCATATCTTATCTCATCAATGATCTCCTTCGCTTTGACAATAAGGCCGGTATTAAACATGACGCTAAATTACTACTTCATTCTCAATTTGCATCGGTTTTTAATAGACCCTTTCATTTCCGCGCTGGTGCTGACCCATACTGGATGAGTCATTGCAAGTTTGAATAAAATAGATTTCTTCCTCCGACAGATTATTAGAATCCACGTACCATGGTAGATGCCGGATCAAAAAGGGAAAGCCGGTGCGATAGGCTGGAAGGGTATAAATTTCGCCCCCACTTAATTGCGAAAGGGGCCGGTACAAGGCAAACGTAGTGTCAATCGGTGCGTCAAAAAGATGTGGCTGTACTTCTCTCTGCCAATACCGGTTTTCATACTCCACGACTTTTTTTCTAAGAGAAAATGAATCCGGCAAATCATCAATCTTGATTCCAAAACCCACTTTGTCGATCCGCTTATTTTTGTCCAATATCGATTTGAAATGTTTAAGAAAATCTTTTGGACAATCCCCCAACGGCACCACGTCGGAATCGGTGTATGCAAAATAATTCCATTTATACTGTTGATACAGCCCGGATTTCCAAAATGCCAGGTGACCATAATTTTCGCTGCTCCGGATTACCGTGTGCTTGCATTGCTCATAAAATTTTAAAAGCGGAGGATAGGTCGAGTTGTTGTCCAGTATGATGATCCTGGAAAACCCGCAATTTTCTAGAAATCCGATTAGCTGAAGCGGAATGGTAAGTCGGTTGAAGTTATTGATAACAATGGGTATGTCCTGAACTGAAAGCCATTTCAAATGGTACCCAACATTCAAAGCCCACCAATATGGAAACTTGAAAAAACGAAGCCCTGATTTTATAATACGATATCGCTTTCTCAGTGATTCATAAAAGGACATGCTCTCCATTTCGCTATCGGGTAAGTCACTGTGAACGTTATTGCTTGCTGGCATAGATCATACCCGAATCCAGGCTGGGTAACGTCTGAGAAAACACATGAAAATCAAATTTTTTAAGGTGATCCTCTATTTCCGCCGGACGAACATAATGCCATTCAATAATAAGGATGGTCAATTTTCCCAACAATCCGGATTGCGACAGACTTTCTATCAGGTTATATTCCTCCCCTTCACAATCCATTTTCACAACCACGTCCATGTTACCAGACTCCGCTAAAATATTCTTGAAAATTACGCTGATGTCCTTAACCGATACTACTTCCTTTCGGGTGTCAGTAAAATGTTCGTCATCCGGAAGGCCTTTCAACCCCATCCTTCCTTTCCTGGACAAGGAGTAATCCAGTGTGGTTGTAAATTCCTTGTTGGACAACCCGTAATTAAATGCGTTCACTTTTTGAGCATAAGGTTCATTTAAATTCAGGTTCTGCATTCCCAACAGAAAAGTAGGCTGAAACAACTCAAAGGAATATACCTTTTTCACCAGCGGATCCCGAGCATAGTATAAAGTTGAAATCCCCGAATTCATTCCGATGTCGATAAAAACAGTATCCCTCAAACAACAATACCGGTAAACCTCCTCGATAAAAACTTCGTATATGATGAACAGTTCCTCGGCCGAATTGATTTGAAATTTCAGGTTTTTGATTTCCAAAAACACATTTCCGTTTGAAAGGCTGAAGCTGCCATCCAGGGCTTTCTGTATTCTTAGTGCGTAAGGATAACCTTGAATAAGGCTTACACCTTGCTGCCGGTTAAACTCCAGATTGATTTTGTTCAATCTCACGGATTGTCCATTGACCGAATAGTCCGCATTGGGAATGCCATAATTGTAAAACGGATTATTCCAAAGTATCAACCCTTGGTAGATTTTATTCAGTGCACTTTTTAGAAAGGATTTCAATTAATTCAATTCAATTCAATATAACCCCTGTATTGTATGTCATAGGGCCTTACTTCATATTTGGCGATCTCACTCTTTACCTGGATCTTGATGAGGTCATATACATCTCCGTGAACGGAATCGAACCCATAAAAAAGGCCGACATAATAATTGCCTTCCACCAAATTGAAATTCCGAATGGTTCCTGAATGGGAAATGCCATCTTGTTCTTTCTGAAAGGACTTAAAAAACATTCTCAAATCGAAAATCGCAACCCTTTGTTTTTTATAATTATAAAAAAGCAAGCAGAGGTCGGTCATTAAGAAATCCCGCTCGCCCATCTTCTTTATCCGGATCGCAAATTTCAATTCACTCCCGGAATAAATTACTGTATCGGAGAAAGATAATTCCGCCAGGGAAACAGACGGCGTAAGATTTACGCTATGGAAAGTCTTATCCGTTGCATCAGACAAATAATCATTGATCAGCTCGCTGGATGGACCCTTTGCCACCATTTTGCCATTGGATAGCAGTATGGAGGACTTGCAAAGTTTTTCAACAGCGTCCAAATCGTGACTAACAAATAAAATAGTCCTGCCACTATGACTTACCTCACCCATCTTCCCCATACATTTTTTTTGAAATTCCGCATCCCCCACCGCGAGGACTTCGTCAATCACCAGAATTTCGGGTTCTAAAAATGCCGCCACTGAAAAGGCTAACCGCAATTGCATACCACTGGAGTAATGTTTCAATGGCAGATCCAGAAAATTCTCCACTCCACTAAAATCAACGATTTCATCAAACTTTGATTCAATCTCTTTTTGTTTCATCCCCAACAGTGAGCCATTAAAAAAAATATTTTCGCGACCCGTCAGTTCAGGATGGAAACCAGTTCCCACTTCCAACAAACTGGCGATGCGCCCCCGCGAAGTAATCTTGCCCAGCGTGGGCGGCGTAATCTTGGAAAGTATTTTTAACAGCGTGGATTTGCCGGCTCCATTTCTGCCGATGATGCCGATGGATTCTCCGGGCTGGACATCAAATGATACATCGCTTAGCGCCCAGAAATCCTCCTTATCCTTTTTATTAAACTTAAGTGATTGTAAAATACGTTCACGAAGGCTCAAGTAACCGTTCGACAAATGCCGTATCTGGTATTTCTTTCCAATGTTGTGTACTTCCAGAATTGGTTTCATGTTGCCGTCAAGCAAAATCTGCAAAAAAATCTTCCGTCTTTTTAAAATACAATACACCAATCAACAACAACAGGAAATTCGAGGTCAAACTAATTGTCATGAAAATCCCATTCGGCAAATCACTCACCATTGGGGCGCGGAACAACTCAACGGCCGCATACATCGGTGAAGCGGCCAAAATGTATTGCATCGATGGATACTCGACTAGGGAAATCGGGTAAATAACCGGGGTCAGGAAAAAAAGAACCTGAACCAGAAATGGAATAACATATCGAAAATCACGGTATTTGACATTGAGCGCAGCAAGCCAACTTCCCAGACCGAGCGTGGCAACCATGCACACCAGTAGCGCCAGCGGCCAACTCCACAATGCGACCCAGGAAACAGGCTGACCGTAAAACAACAGTATCCCTATAAAAAGGATAAAAGCCATAAAAAAATCAACCAGTGCTCCCAGGATGGATGAGACTGGAACAATCAGCCTGGGAAAATAAATCTTCTTGATAATCGAAGCATTATTGATCATGCTGTTGGACGCATTGGTAAGACCCGAAGAAAAAATATTCCAAATCAATAAGCCGGAGAAAACATACACCGGGTAGGGCAGACTTTGTGATGGAATATGGAGAGCGTGACCAAAGAAAAGGGTAAAAATAATCATCATTAGCAACGGCTGTAATATCGCCCACAAAAAACCAAGGACCGTCTGCTTGTATTTTATCTTAATGTCACGCCAGGTAAAAAAATAAAACAATTCGCGATAACGCCATAGTTCTTTCAAATCGAATGGATTTCGACGTGTAGAATCAATACTATATTCAATTATTTCATTCATTCATCAATTCATTATCCCTTCCAGGTGGCGGAACAACTATTAATCTACATTTTTGTGGCAAGTTAATATGAAAATCCTATTTCTGGTGCCGTATCCACTAAAAGAAGCGCCCTCTCAGCGTTTCCGCTTTGAGCAATATTTCGAAATTCTTGCCAGCCAAGGGCACACATATGAAGTTAAAAGTTTTCTGACCTCCTACAATGGACAACTATTTTATCAACGGGGAAACTATTTTCTTAAAGCCATGGCCCTGATCGTGGGGTTTGGGGTAAGATTCCGGGTGCTATTTAGCGTGCGCCGATTCGATTTCATCTTCATTCACCGTGAGGCCACCCCCCTCGGCCCTCCGATTGTGGAGTGGATTGTTTTTGCTGTTTTGAAAAAGAAAATCATCTACGACTTTGATGACGCAATCTGGCTTACCGACAAACAAAATGAAAACCCACTAACCGCTGCTTTGAAATGGCGCAGCAAAGTAAAATCCATTTGTCGCTGGAGTTATCGGGTTTCCTGTGGTAACGAATTCCTCCGCGACTATGCCGCACAGTTCAATCCGAAAGCGGTCGTCAATCCCACTACCATCAATACCCTTCATTTGGATCACCGGCAGCGTAACCCCGCCGCAAAGGAGCCACATGCATTAATACTAGGTTGGACTGGCTCGCATTCTACGCTGAAATACCTCCACCTGCTCGAGTCTGTAATTCAGCAACTCGAAGAAAAATATCCCCGATTGCAATTCATGGTGGTGGCCAATAAAAAGCCTGACCTCAATCTGAAATCACTTGTCTTTAAGCCGTGGTCAATCTCAACAGAAATTGAGGATTTGGCAAAAATGGATATTGGTATCATGCCTTTAGAGGATGATCCTTGGTCGAAAGGCAAGTGTGGATTCAAGGCGCTTCAATATATGGCCCTTGAAATCCCGACGGTGGCATCACCCGTTGGTGTAAATGTGAAAATTGTAAAAGATGGTATAAATGGTTTTCTATGTGGTACTGCGACGGAGTGGACTGAAAAACTTACGCTACTCATCGAAGATGCATCTCTCAGAATACGTCTTGGCAAAGAAGCGCGAAAGACGATTGAGGAAAGTTATTCGGTCTCATCCAATACCGCCAATTTTCTCTCTTTGTTTGACTGATCCGCTATCAGCACCAATCCGATCAGGTAAAACGGAAGCAACGGAATCTTATAGCGGGCTAATGTCCCGAAATTGAAAGTGGAAACGCCGACGGCAAAAGCAAATGTGACGCTAAAGAGCATGCAAAATAGGATGTTCGGATTATTAAGTATCTTAAAAAATCTCAAATTTACTTTTATAAGGAGATATACGGTAATTCCCAACATGATCAGACTTTCGATTGCAGAAAGAAGCATAAGTGGATTTTTAACTTCCCATAAATAAGGTCTGAATAAGGAGACGTTAATCGCCTGCGGAGCCAGACGAAGCATTCCGGCAAAGGAATCATCCAAATCCCCCAACGAGTAGCCACTTCCCGCATCTTTGCCAGTATAAAATCCGATGTCATAGGCCGTCACACGGGATGTCTTGGCCAATTGATCCAATGCATATTTGGGATCGTCTTCACCGATTTTTTTTACTGCAAAATATCCGGAAAATCCGGCAATCAAAATGATAACGGGAAGCAGCACAATCCGGAGCATGGTGGATTTGATTTGGGATAGGTTTCCGGCAAATACCCAAAAAAAGGCTGCGGGCAAAAAACACAACAAGACATATTTTTTGATGTGATAGGTCAGAACGAGACTAATCAAAAGCAAAAGGATTGAACCAATTTTTATTCTTCTATCCAAAAAAATCCGTTTGACAGTAAATGCAATAGCCCCGAGGCAAGCCAGAATGATGGTGTCTTTCAGGATGCCAGAGCCCCAAAAGAAAACAGAAGGAATAAAAAATGTACTGATGGCAATCCATTTGTGCAGATGAGTATATTGTTCGTAAAAAGCAAGAAACAAAAACCACATCCCAACAAAACCAACAACAGCAAACAGGACTGCCGTTGCGGCATAGGAGGAGAAGGTGAATAAATCAAAGAAAGCTGTTATGCGTATGACAAAGTACGAACTGGGGTCATGAAAAAATAAAATTCTGGAAGAATATCGGTATAGTGTAAGATCCGAATCCACATTGGGATCAAAGATCAACCTCAAACCAGCTTCAGGGGATTCCGTAAAAGCGTCCCAAATCACGCGGCTTCCATGGGTATGATAATTAAATGTGTCTCCGCCATGGTAATAAAATTGATATACAACTCCGAGTGCAAGGGCTCCGATAATTTTTGCCGTTAAGGCCGGGAAAAAATATCGTCTGTTTAGCGGATCGGAAACGTATGGCCTTATGAAATAAGCCATCGAATAGATCAGGGCGACAATAAAAGGGGTGACAATAAAATCGCGCAGTTCCACTGACTAACGAAATAAAATATGGGGCGTATGCATTGGGATTGGCATTCTTACAAAGTTATGATTTTAACATCAATCCTTTTTTTCCAAATTCTTCAGCCTTCTTTTCGCGTCCTTAAAAGCTTCCTCCTTTCGTCCGGCTTTGTCCTTTACCGCCTTAAAATATTTTTTGGCCTCTGCCTTCTTCCCTTGCTTCTGCGAAATTTCACCGAGCTCAATTAAAGAATATAAATAGTAACCGGATTCCGTAGCTTCGATTTCTTCAGCATACTTTACAGCAATCAAATAATATTTTTTAGACTCCTCAATCTTATTTTGCGCCCCATAGAGTTGCCCGAGATAAAATGCAGCATACCTTCCACTCGTGGCTTCGTATCCAGTCATGGCACTATCGATCCGGCTTAAGATACTTTTAGATTCAATTTCCAGCGCCGGGTAAAGACCCTGCGCATACAGCATCCGCGCATAATACCGGTGAAAATATGGATTGTCCGGATAGCTCTGATGAAGGTATTCAGACAGCTGAAAGGCCCTCGGCTGATCATTCTCATAACTATTACAAATGCGCATGAGCCACAACATCGCTTCCGTGCGGGTATAAAAGGCGTTGTAGGAAACTTCTTTCAGCTGAGTAAGGCCAAGTTGCTTATCCCCCTTTGGAAAAAACCACAATATCGGTTTAAGTACCGTGTAATTCTCCGGTATCCAAACAGAGAAATAATTGTACAATGCATCGCCAAAAAGTAATTCAGGACTTAAGTATTTTTTTTTCTTGCATTCTTCCAGATAGTTCAATGCCGTTTTTCCAGCAGAAGCCGCTTTGCGCCAGTTTTTTCTTTCTTCATCGGCAAAAAGCCGACCCTTGAATCCATATGCTGCGGCCATAAAAAAAGCACATTCCGTTCTGTACTCGGGATATTTATCATAAAGATTTTCGGCCACGCTGATGGCGCTATCCATGTAGGTCAAAAAGCGATCGTCATATTTTGTGATTCTTGTATTGGGCTCAATCTTCCACCATTCATTCAACCCCAGGAGAAAATAAGGAAGCGGATGCCACGTGTACTTTTTCTTGAACCATTGCATTTGTTGTTCCGCCTTGTCAAACTTGAAATTGTACATATCATTGAGCGCCGCGGTGGATTCCAGCTGTATATTGACGTCATTAATGAGAATAATGGTCGTCGTATCCTGGTTGGTCTGGGAAAATAATTTTCCGTTCAGCAACAGAACGATCAGGATAGATACCCGGAATTTGCGATTTTGCAGGATTAACACAAGAGAATTAACTATAAATACCATACACCTCAACACACTAGACGGTTACACATTCATGCAAACGTACACGGAATCAAGATCGTTATTTGCAGCAGAGAAAAAAATAACTTTTCTATTGCTTTGCCTGGCTACCTTTCTGGTTCTGTACACAAAGAAAGCATTTGTTGAAAATGAAACAGCGGCCTTTGAATTTCTCGAAGATCGTCCGGAAGGGGGCATTCTGCAGGCGATCAACGCCATTCAATTTTTCTCTATCCCCCTTGTCTATTTATGGAAATTCACAGTAATCAGTTTCGTTATTTGGGTGGGTTGCTTTCTATTTGGTTATCGGGTCACCTACAGTCAATGCTATGGCTTAACCATTGTCGCAGAATTCATTTTCCTGGTACCCGAGATCTTGAAAATCGGCTGGTTTATGTTTGTCGTCACCGACCCCAATCTCCCGGACATCCGCGCCTTTTACCCTTTCTCACTGATGAATCTATTTGACTACCATGAAATTGACAAGGAATACGCTTATCCCCTGAAAGCACTCAATTTATTTGAAATTATCTACTGGTACATATTGGTTCGCGGAGTCCATTTCTTTGCACGAAAGGAAATAAAAGCTGCATGGATTATTGTGCTGTGTTCTTATGTACTGATCTTTTTTCTTTGGCTTTGGTTTTATGTCATCGTCTATAAATAATTCGATTCTGGGGTTTTATCAAATCCATTTTCTTCATCAACATCTGATCTCCTGAGAAGTGCGTTATTAAGGCTAAAAATAAAGTCAAGCCTTAAATCCAAGCTCCAATCTTAATTCCTTATTTTCGCGACTCCATTTTTCATTGAATTACCGCGCTATGAATTTTCAGAAAACGAATAACATTACCGGATGGGTTGCCTTTGGAATAGCCTTGCTGACCTATTGGCTGACCTTTGAAGAAACGGCCAGCTATTGGGATTGTGGCGAATTCATCGCCGTTTCGTACAAGCTCGAAGTACCCCACCCACCTGGCGCCCCGTTATTTCTCTTGCTGGGTCGCATCTTTTCTTTTTTGTCTTTTGGCGATGTCACCAAAGTGGCCTACTGGATTAACTTCATGAGCGTATTGGCCAGCGCCTTCACGATTATCTTTTTGTTTTGGTCCATTACCCTGGTTGGCCGCAAAATGATCGGCATCACCAAAGAATCAGAATTGACGCCCGACAAAACCTGGTTGCTCATGGGTGCCGGTCTGGTCGGGTCCCTGGCCTACACCTTTTCCGACTCATTTTGGTTTTCGGCGGTGGAGGCGGAAGTGTATGCGATGTCATCATTTTTCACTGCTTTCGTAGTGTGGGGTGTGTTGAAATGGGATGTGATCAGTGACGACAGCAAAGCCAATCGTTGGCTGATCCTTATTGCCTACATGATGGGCTTATCCATTGGCGTACACATGCTCAATCTGGTGACGATACCTGCCCTTGGACTGATTTACTATTTTAAAAAGTACAAGATCTCTGTCTGGGGTATTATTGCAACCCTGGGTATCAGCGGAGGACTCGTTCTATTTATCAGCGAGTTTATTGTTCCCGGCCTTCCATCCATTGCCGGTAATTTTGAAGTCTTTTTCGTCAACACTTTGGGCTTGCCCTTTGGCTCGGGTGCAATCGTCTTTGGTTTGCTCATTGTGGCTGCCCTGATTTTTGGAATTCGCTACAGTCAGATCAATAAAAAACCTGTACTCAACACTTTCTTATTGGCAACCACTTTTATCCTTATCGGATATTGTTCTTATGCTACGGTCGTCATCCGTTCTAATTTTAATACACCCATTAATGAGAACGCACCAAAAGATATAATGAGTTTTGTGAAATACCTCAAGCGTGAGCAATATGGAAGTCGCCCGCTATTACGCGGCCCCTACTTCACAGCAAGGCCGGTTGGTATCAATTATGGAGCCCCTGTTTACAGCAAAGGAAAGGACAAGTATGAGATCACGGAACGAAAATTCACTTATGAATATGAGCCGGGCGAAGAAACTTTGTTGCCCCGTGCCTGGAATTCAGAACACGCCGAGACCTACCGGAGCATCATGGGATTGGCGGAAGGTCAAAAGCCGACTTTCTTTCAGGATAAATTTGTCTTCATGCTCCGCCAGCAGATCGGTATGATGTACATGCGTTACTTCATGTGGAATTTTGCAGGCCGCGAAAGTGATGAACAAGGTGCCGATTGGCTTGGACCCCGCCAGTGGTTTGAAAAAGTACCCGATGCCATTGGTCACAACGGTGCCCGCAACAATTTCTTCATGATCCCTTTCGTGTTGGGTTTGATTGGGATGTTCTACCAATTTGTAAAGGACACCAAGAATTTCTCAGTGGTGGCGTTGCTTTTTATCATGCTGGGTATCGCCATCGTAGTATACCTCAATTCACCGCCCACCGAACCGCGTGAACGGGACTATATCTATGCCGGCTCAACGTACGCCTTTACCTTTTGGATCGGGCTTTCCGTGATTGGCCTTGCCGAGTTACTCCAGCGATTTTTCAAGAACCTGAGGATTGCTGCGATGGCGGCAACGCTGATTGGGCTGACCGCCCCGGCATTGATGGCATCCCAGGGCTGGGATGATCACAATCGTTCAAACCGGTTTTTCTCTGTGGACTCGGGCAAGAATTATCTTGCCTCCTGCGCACCCAATGCGATCCTCTTCACGGGCGGAGACAACGACACTTTCATGTTGTGGTATGCACAAGAAGTGGAAGGCTTCCGGACTGATGTCCGTGTTGTGGTATTAAGTTATTACAACACCGATTGGTACATCGATCAAACCATGCGGAAGAATTACCAATCAGAACCGTTTCCATACACACTCAGTTTAAAAGATTACCAACAGGGTGGACCCAATGATTATCTGCGCTATGCCGACATGAAAATCAAGAGCATAGACTTGAAGCAATACCTCAGCCTGCTCCATAAAAATTACCCACAGCTTCGGAACGACGACTCTAACATTGTGCCCAGTAAAATTCTAACCCTAGACATCAACAAAAAGGAGGTCATTGCGAAAGGAATTATTCCGAAAGGAATGGACAGCCTGGTAGTAGACCGCATGGAATTCCGGCTTACCAAAGGCGCTTTGGAGAAAAAAGATCTCGCCTTTTTGGATGTGCTGGCGACCAACAATTGGGAGCGACCAATATACCTCAACCACACCTCCAAATCTCAGCTCAACATTGATATTGATGACTACGTAATACTGGAAGGTAATGCTTACCGGTTATTGCCGATCAGAAAGCCCCATCCCGACAAAGACTTTGTTAACACCGAAGTCGCTTACGATAATATGATCAATAAGTTCCAGTATCGTGGCTTGGATAATGACAAATTGTATTACACCGAAGACTATAAAGGATTTGTCCAAAACCACCGCAGCAGTCTGAATTCATTGGCCTCCAATCTGGC
>JAYVXP010000230.1:0-3817 GCA_043785125.1 Bacteroidia bacterium | reverse complement strand
GTGCCCATTACCTATTACTTGATGAGTAACTGGCTGCAGTCGTTTGAGTATCGGGTATCCGTCGGGTGGGACGTTTTTGTACTGGCCGGGGCACTTTCTCTGCTGGTAGCCCTTTCTGCTATTAGTTACCAGGCCATCAAAACCGCATGGACCAGACCTGCCGAAACTTTAAAGTACGAATAGACGTACTTGGTAATTGGCTTCCTGATGTCGCTCATCTAAATCCTGCCATGACATGATAAAGAACTACCTCAAATCCGCTCTCAGGAATTTTTTGCGACACAAGTCGTTTACCCTGCTCAATGTCATTGGTCTTTCTCTGGGAATAGCCGCCAGCCTTTTAATATTGCAATACGTAAAATATGAACGCAGCTTTGACAGGTTTCATTCCAAGGCGGAGGACATTTACCGCATACAATATAATGGTTATCAAAACGGGAAACTTAGATTTGAATGCGCTGCCGCTGTGCCTGCCGTGGGCCCGGCCCTAAAGAATAATTTCCCTGAAGTAAAGCAGTTCACACGGCTTTATCCGGTAAACGGTGTGGTGACGTATGAAAGTCCTGACCGTGGATTGATTTCCTTCCGCGAAGAAAAGATGCAGAATGCTGACCCGGCGATATTTGAAGTTTTTGATTTTAACTTGATCAAAGGTAACAAAGAAGATGCCTTGCGAGGCCCCAACAAGACGGTAATCTCCCAAAAAGCAGCGCGCAAGTACTTTGGCAATGAAGATCCAATTGGAAAAACGATTGCGTGGGGCCGCAATCGCAAATTTGAAGTGACTGGTATCGTTGAGGACGTACCCGAAAATTCGCACGTTAAGTTTGAATTTTTATTTTCCTACCAGACGCTGAACAATGAGACTCGTAATGAATCTGAAACGGCCTGGGGCTGGTACGATTTTAACACCTATGTTTTACTGCAGCCGGGCACGGATGTAAAAGGACTGCAGGCCCGGTGGGATGCCTACCTCGAAAAGGACCGGAGTGAATATTGGAAAAAAAACAACCGGCGGGAGGAATTTATTTTGCGGCCAATGGTCGATATTCATTTATATGCGAACCTTTTACAGGAATCCCAGCCGGAAGAACGCGGCGATGGGGATTCGGTCTATGCCTTAAGTATCATTGCGCTTTTCATCTTGATTATTGCCTGGATAAATTACATCAACCTGGCTACCGCCAAATCGTTCGACCGTGCTAACGAGGTGGGTGTAAGAAAAGTAATGGGCGCACAAAGAGAACAGCTTATCAAGCAATTTTTGTCGGAATCATTTCTGGTAAATTTATTTGCCGCGCTCGTTGCCATTGCCCTGGTGCGATTGTCCTGGCCGGCATTCTCGTCCCTGTCTGGCCGGGATATTCCACTAGACTTTATGATGCAGCAGGATTTCTGGGCGCTGGTTGGACTTCTTTTTTTAGGTGGCGCGATACTCTCGGGTTTTTATCCAGCTATTATTCTTTCATCTTTTAAACCGGTTGCCGTGTTGAAGGGAAAATCAATGCGGGCATCGCAAGGAGGGTCGTTGAGAAAATCATTGGTGGTATTTCAATTCGTCGCTTCGGTGGTTTTGATCAGCGGATCCATCATTGTTTACCAACAATTGAATTTTATGAAGAATCAGAGTTTGGGAGTCGATATCAACAAAACGTTGGTGTTGAAAGGACCGGGCGTTATCGATTCGTTGTATCGGCAAAACCTGGAGAGCTTCAAAACTGAAACATTGCGGATTTCGGGAATTAAAAGTATGACGGCCTCCACCAACGTGCCGGGAGATGAAATATTCTGGGCAACCGGCATACGACGATTGGTGGGAGGGCCGGAAAATTCAGACTCCGGCTATTCAGTAGGTATCGATTATGATTACGTTCCTGCATTTGATCTTAAAATAATTGCCGGAAGAAATTTTGATCTGGCGCATCCGAACGAGCGAGCAAGCGTAATCCTTAATCGTGCTATGGTGGAATCGTTGGATTTTAAAGACCCCCAGTCAGCGTTGGGAGAAAAAGTACGCCATGGGGGCGACACATTGGAAATTGTTGGCGTCCTGGAGAATTACCATCAAATGTCGTTGAAGACTGTAGTATCACCCCTTGTATTTAGATTTTTGCCTGCCAATTCCTTCTTTGCTTTCAAGATTGAATCAGCTAACACGAAAGAATTATTGTCTTCTATCGAGGGACCCTGGAAAACATTTTTTCCAGGTAATCCTGTCGATTATTTTTTTCTGGATCAGTTTTTCAATCGTCAGTATGAGAGTGACCAGCAGTTCGGAAGAGTATTCGGCATCTTTACAGCGCTGGCAATTTTTATTGCCTGCCTGGGACTCTTCGGCCTGGCGTCCTTTATGACGATACAACGGACCAAAGAAATCGGCATACGCAAAGTCCTGGGCTCCACTGCTGCGAATATTGTTTTGCTCTTATCCAAAGGATTTATTCATTTGGTGCTGATTGCCAATCTCATTGCCTGGCCCCTTGCCTGGTGGATCATGAATGCGTGGCTTCAATCATTTCCGTACAGGATTGATATCAATCCGTTTCTTTTTGTTGCCGCTGGAGCTGGAGTGGTGGTCATAGCATTTGTCTCTGTTGGATTTCAAACATTTAAAGCTGCCAGGGTCAATCCAGCACAGACCTTGAAGTACGAATAAGTTCTTTCCGGCATTGCGCACGGGTGTTGAAAATGTACCGCAATTTTAGTGATAGCGGCTATTGCGCAACGCATCTTATCGCGGGGAGGGGTATTGGTCTGGCCACCCGATGCCCAGGCTGCCTATTAATCACCTTTAGAATTATTAACTTGATGTTCTGCTCCGTGAACGTGCGGGATACTTGTGAGAACCACCACTTCAATAATAATTTTTTTACTGCTCGGAGCATGTGTCGACAGACTTCATTTTGACATTAAAAAATCGAATGATTATGGTATTGCGGTAGACGGTTTTATCTCTGATCAGCCTGGCCCTTATCGGATTAGAATCAACCGTGCATTTGATATCGAATCAATAGAAACTATCAAAACCCCGGTTTCAGTTAAACATTTGATCTTGTCCGATAATAAGGGAACCAGCGAGGAACTCAAGGAGATCAATTCAGGTATCTATGAAACCAATGCTGTAGGCATCCGCGGTCAAGTGGGAAAAGTGTACACATTGCGAATCGAGTTAACCGATGGTAAAATTTATGAATCTGTGCCAGATACGTTGCTACCTGCCGGAAGAATGGACAGTCTTTACTATTCCTACATCAGTGTGCCAAATAAAGACGGAGCACTCGACAATGGGTTTGATATTTTTGTTAATGCTTCTCGAGGTGATGGAGGTAGTCGTTTTATGTGGAAAATGACCGGGACTTTTCAGTCTGAAACTCGTCCTGAGTGCTTTGCGGGTCAGTGTTTCATTTTGGACGGCAAATGTAATTTTCTTCCCCCATGCACTGGAATTCGAAATGTAGGAAGTACTTCTTTTCCTGAACTCATAAGGGTAAAACCTTGTGAGTGCTGTAAGTGTTGGTACAAAATATTTAATACCAAACCGGTGCTAAGTGATGACCAATTAAATTCTTCCGGAAACTATAATGACATACTGCTTCATCGCATTCCAGTCAGCCCGTGGATCTTTATGCATAAAATTCATGTACAGGTAAGTCAGATCAGTTTAACCCGCAATTCATTCCGGTTTTGGAAGGCTATCCGGGACCAGCGAAATGCCATTGGAAGTATTTTTCAACCGGTAACCGGCAAGATCCCTGTCAATTTTATTCAAGTTAACGGATTGGAGTCCCCGGTTATGGGTTTATTTTATGCAACCTCC
>JAYVXP010000229.1:0-3833 GCA_043785125.1 Bacteroidia bacterium | reverse complement strand
CCAGTCCGGATGTGATAGCCCTCAATCGGATCACCTATGGAGCAACTGAAGAAAATCTGGACAACATTAAGAAAATAGGATTATCTGCGTTTATTAATGAGCAACTCAACCCCCCATATGGGGACGACGAAACGGTCAGGGAAAAATTGTCAGCCCTGACACTTCATATAAAATACGACGAAAATCCTGAGAAATATTCTGCCATGGATGAGGACCGGTCCCTGGTCTATCTGAACGCTACGTTGGAAAAGCTTTGGCCTTTGACTGATTATAAGGTGCCAATGGCTAATCAGGAACGTGTGCGACCAGCTGAAGAAGTACGAGCCGCGTCCTGGATCAGGGCAGTTTATAGCAAGTGGCAGTTGCGGGAGATCATGGTAGAGTGTTGGCACAATCATTTTAATGTCAATGCTTTTTCGGATACCAAAATAACCTCAACATTTCCAATCTATGATCGCGACGTGATCCGAAAAAACTGCCTTGGCAACTTCCGTGTTTTTCTGGAGGACGTCGCTAAGAGTACGGCAATGCAGTATTACCTTGATAATATGTCCAGTAAAGCCAGTCCGGCAAATGAAAATTATGCCCGCGAACTGTTTGAGTTGCATACACTGGGCTCCGATCACTACTATAACAATTTGTATAACCGGTGGCGCGAAGTCCCGGGTGCTTTGAAAGGTAAACCCATCGGCTACATTGATGAGGATGTGTACGAGGCTGCACGCTCTTTTACAGGGTGGACAATCGCTGATGGATCAGGTATAGGCAAAGGAGAAAATTTGCCAAACAATGGAGGTTTTTATTACAACGATGGCTGGCACGACAATTATCAGAAAAGAGTATTGGGTGTAGAGTTCTCTCCCAATCAACCACCACTGGCCGATGGATTGAAAGTATTGGACTTAGTGGCGTATCATCCGGCTACCGCTAAACACATTTGTCAAAAGCTTTGCAGGCGGTTTATCTCCGATATTCCACCGGAAGCAGTCGTCGACGGGGCTATCGCCATATGGATGAAAAATCAGAAAAACCCGGATCAAATCAAACAGACGCTGCGGTTTATCCTTTCATCCCGCGAGTTAACAAACGCCTGGGGACGAAAGGTGAAAAGACCATTTGAATTGCTTGCCTCCTTACTGCGTGCTACCGCTGCTGATTTTACTCCGAACGGAAGTTTAACCGGACAACTCTCGCAGATGGGCTATTTTCATTATCAATGGCCTACACCCACCGGCCATCCTGACAAAACGGAATACTGGCTAAGCTCAAACACGATGCTCGCCCGTTGGAATTCTGCAATCAACTTAATCGTCAACAAACAGAATAAATTAACCACGTTTAATTTCAGAGCATTGATGCCAGTTGAACTTCAATCGTCCACGCAGGTTGCGGAATTTTGGATTTTACGAATACTTCAGAAAAATAAATCTCCAGAGTTCATAAGCGCTATGTCCGACTTTCTTGCAAATGGCCGACCTGTGAGTGATCCGATTCCAGACCGTGAGCTCGATACCCGCATCAGCAACCTTATCGCGTTACTTGCTATGACTCCTGACTTTCAACTCAAATAAGTTATGCAACGAAGAGAATTTTTGGTAGGATGTTCGACAGCGGTCGCAGCAATGGCTGGCAGCAGGATTTCAGGGTTCGCTTTTTCTCCCGAGGGCGAGGCTGCTGAAATATTTATTTATGTCTTTTTGAGGGGTGGGTGTGATGGGTTGAATCTGGTAGCACCGGTGAATGATCCTTTTTACGTTGCAGAAAGGCCCAATGAACTCAGGGTAACCGACCATGGTGATAATGAAGGATTGCTGCTAGATAATGCCTTTGCAAAAATGGATTTTCGACTTCATAAAAAAGCACCGGAGCTGAAAGAACTTTATGATTCAAACACGCTTGCCATCATTCATGCTGCAGGTTTAACAAATGGCACAAGAAGTCATTTCGATGCCATGGACATAATCGAAAGGGGATCACTTGACAATAAGAATCTATCAGAAGGTTGGTTCACACGATACCTAAACAGTACGACCAGTATTAATTCCGCGGCTATGTTCCCTTCGATGGCGATCAGCGCAAGCATGCCAATTTCCTTTTTGGGAAGCAATGCTACTCTTGCTCTAAACAATTTCAATGAGTATAAGCTGCGCGGAGATGCACGATATGGTGATATGCTTAGAAAATTCTACACGGGAAAAACATTATTGGATGAAGCGTCTAATAATGCGCTTAATTCAATTCAATACATTAACCAGCATATACCGAAAGATGCCTCAGGAAAAGTAATTCCATACGCGCCAGAAAACAACACCAAATACCCGGAGAGTCCTTTTGGGAGATCCTTGCAGACTTTGGCGCAGGTTATCAAAATGGACATGGGCCTACAGATTGCTTCCGTTGATTATGGAGGGTGGGATACACATGAGCATCAGACGAATGTTTTTTCTAATCTTACCGAAGGACTTTCGAAATCGCTCGGGGCTTTTTACAATGATTTAGCAAATTATCAAAATAGAATCACAGTCTTGGTTATGAGCGAATTCGGAAGAAGGCTGAAAGCAAACAAGAGTGGAGGAACAGATCATGGACACGGCAACGTAATGTTGGTACTGGGTGGAAGCGTGAAGGGAGGGAAAATGTATGGCAACTGGCCAGGCCTCGCGAATGAACAACTTGATAACCGTGTTGATTTGGCGGTGACCACGGATTACAGAAGCGTCCTTAGTGAGATCATTGTAAAAAAACTCTCCAACCCAAAAATAGGATATATCTTTCCTGGGTTCAAGGACTATAAGCCTGTTGATTTTCTTCATGGAGAGGATTTAAAGGTAGATTATGCGAACACGAAGTAATATTTTTGGTGCATCTATTAACTAATCCCCATGCATGACAACCTCCAGGAGAAATTTTTTGAAGGTAGGAGCAACGCTTTGGTCCTCGTTGCCGGTTTCAAGTCTTTTTGCAGCAAAGAAAAGATCGACCCCAACCATGCCGGTTGTTATTTCCACCTGGGACTTTGGAAAGGAAGCCAATGTTGAGGCCTGGAAAGTATTATCGAGCAACGGCCGTGCATTGGATGCTGTAGAAAAAGGAGTACACGTCCCGGAGGCAGATCCAAATGTGACTACTGTTGGGTACGGCGGTGCACCGGATCGGGATGGACACGTCACACTGGATGCGTGCATCATGGATGAATTTGCCAACTGCGGATCGGTAGCCTGCCTCGAGCATATTGTCCATCCGATTTCTGTTGCTAGAAAAGTGATGGAAAAAACACCTCACGTGATGTTGACAGGGGAAGGCGCACTTCAATTTGCATTAGCCAATGGTTTTAAAAAAGAAAACCTCTTGACGCCTGCATCGGAAAAGGCGTGGAAGGAATGGCTGAAGAAAGCAGAATACAAACCTGTCATCAACATTGAAAATCATGATACCATTGGTATGCTGGCATTGGATACCAACCAAAATCTATCCGGTGCCTGTACTACCAGCGGTATGGCGTATAAGTTACACGGCCGAGTGGGGGATTCACCAATCATCGGGGCGGGCTTATTTGTTGATAATGAAATTGGTGCGGCCACTTCTTCCGGAGATGGTGAAGAAGTTATTCGTATATGCGGCTCTCACCTGGTAGTGGAATTCATGCGACAGGGAAATTCTCCCCAGGAAGCCTGCGAAAAGGCAGTGATGCGAATCGTAAAAAACCAACCAACAAAATCGAAGCAAATGCAAGTTGGTTTTTTGGCGCTCAATAAGACAGGGGAATTTGGTGCTTTTGCCATACAAAAGGGATTTACGTATGCGGTATATTCAGTATCCATACCCAATCAGAT
>JAYVXP010000228.1:0-3836 GCA_043785125.1 Bacteroidia bacterium | reverse complement strand
CGGCTTTTGCAAATGAGCCGGTGAATTCAAAGCTGGTCGTCCTGAATTTGAAGCCTGGTGTTTTCAAAGTAATCTATGAAGGCACTAAACCGGGAAGGGTTTCAATGACCATTTCTGACAAGACAGGTAACAGGCTTTTTTCTGAGACGATTAAAAGCATCAATGGCTTCATCCGCCCGGTAAACTTTGACGGTATGGCTGCAGGCACGTATACGATCGAGATTACGGATGAGAATGGAACCCTTGTTCAGGCGGTAAATTACAGGAACGAGAGGGTAGTCAGGAATGTGTATATCTCCAAGACGGCTGAAGCCGGAAAATATCTTTTTGCTGTATCAAGCAAATCAACTGAAGTGATCAATGTTAGAATCTTTGATGGTGGAAACAATCTTGTACATGACGAAAAGGTGACGGTAAACGGTAATTATGGGATGGTTTACAATCTAAAGAATATCACGGGTACCCCTTCATTTGAAATAACAGACAAAGACGGAAACGATCTGGTCTCTAAATAAGCAAACTGAATAGCCTGTAAACTAAAAAACCTCCGTGTAAGGAGGTTTTTTAGTTTTTACTGGAAGCATTACATGTTCCTCCGGTATTGTCCTCCAACTTGAAACAAGGCGTGGGTAATTTGGCCCAATGTGCAAACCTTAGTAGCCTCCATCAGTTCTGCGAAAATGTTTTTATTCTGAACTGCCACTTGTTGCACGCGGTCGAGCATGGCGGGGGCCTGGCTCTTCTGGAATAACAAAAGATTGTGCAGCATTTTGATTTGGTACTCTTTTTCCTCTGTCGTGGCGCGGATGACTTCCTGGGGTACGAGCGTGGGCGAACCTTTGGAACTTAAAAAAGTATTGACTCCGATGATGGGATATTCTCCGCTGTGTTTCAATGTTTCGTAATAAAGGCTTTCTTCCTGGATTTTTCCACGCTGGTACATGGTCTCCATGGCACCCAATACGCCACCACGTTCAGTGATCCTGTCGAATTCCAAGAGCACGGCCTCTTCCACCAGGTCTGTCAGCTCTTCAATAATAAATGAACCTTGAAGCGGATTTTCGTTCTTGGCCAGACCTAGCTCTTTATTAATAATGAGTTGAATAGCCATCGCCCTCCGTACCGACTCTTCTGTCGGTGTCGTAATGGCTTCATCATAGGCGTTGGTGTGCAATGAATTGCAATTGTCATTCAAGGCATATAATGCCTGAAGGGTTGTTCGGATGTCGTTGAAATCTATTTCCTGTGCGTGCAAAGAACGCCCGGAAGTCTGAATGTGATACTTTAGCATCTGGGCCCGGCTATTGGCACCGTATTTATTCTTCATCGCCTTTGCCCAAATCCTTCTCGCCACCCTGCCGATCACGGCATATTCGGGGTCAATGCCATTGGAAAAGAAGAAAGACAGGTTAGGTGCAAATTCGTTTATGTTCATGCCCCGGCTCAAATAGTATTCGACATAGGTAAAACCGTTCGATAGGGTAAAAGCCAATTGGGTAATTGGATTCGCTCCGGCTTCTGCAATGTGATACCCGGAGATCGACACCGAATAAAAATTGCGGACATTGCAATCAATAAAGTATTGCTGAACGTCCCCCATCAGCCGTAAGGCGAATTCTGTTGAAAAGATGCACGTATTCTGTGCCTGATCCTCTTTCAAAATGTCGGCCTGAACTGTGCCCCGGACTTGCGTAAGGGTCTCCGTTTTTATTTTTTCATATACATCCTTTGGTAAAACCAGGTCGCCGGTCACGCCCAGCAACATCAGACCCAATCCGTTATTTCCTTTTGGCAAAGATCCTTGATAAGCAGGTTGAATTAGTTCTTTACCAAGATAAATCGCCTCAATTTTTTTCTTTACTTCATTTTCAAGGCCATTCTTTTTTATGTATAGTTCACATTGCTGGTCTATTGCCGTATTCATGAAATAACCCAGCAACATCGGGGCCGGGCCATTGATGGTCATGGAAACGGAAGTCTTGGGGTCTGCAAGATTAAATCCGCTGTATAATTTTTTCGCATCATCGAGACAGCAAATCGAGACACCCGAGTTGCCGATCTTTCCATAAATGTCAGGCCGATGATCAGGGTCATTGCCATACAGGGTGACCGAATCAAATGCAGTCGAAAGCCGTTTTGCAGGCATGGCCAGGCTCACATAGTGAAATCTTCTGTTGGTTCGCTCAGGTCCTCCTTCACCGGCAAACATGCGGGTGGGGTCTTCCCCTTCGCGTTTGAATGGATAAATGCCGGCCGTGAAAGGAAACGCACCGGGAACATTTTCCTGCAAATTCCATCTTAACAGATCACCCCAGGCTTTGAATTTGGGAAGGGATATTTTAGGCACCTGAGTGTGCGAGAGTGATTCAATATGCGTTTGAATAGCAATTTCCTTATCGCGTACCTGAAACTTAAATACAGGTGCATTGTAGCGCTCAACCTGATGAGGCCACTCTTCAATTAATTTTTTATTTTTTGGATCAAGATGAAGGTTGAGTTTTTGCACTTCGTGCTTTAAGTCCTTCTCGAAGGGTGAGGATTCAGTTTCTCTTAAGTGCTCAATGGTTTTGTCGAGGGCATATAGTTTTTGGGCGACTTCAGATTGTTCCTCCACCCATTGATCATATTTTCTATTGGTTTCAGAAATTTCGCTGAGGTACCTCGTCCGGTTCGGCGGGATAACATAAATTTTTTCAGACATCTCCCGTGAGAAGCGGAAGGTCGACTCTAGATCAGCTCCTGTTTTCTCCACAATCCTGCCGATCAAATGAAGGTATAGCTGATTGGTGCCCGGGTCATTGAATTGCGAAGCGATTGTTCCAAACACGGGCATGTCTTCGGATTTCTTTTCCCACAAATTGTGGTTGCGCTGATATTGTTTTTTTACATCGCGCAAGGCATCGAGCGCTCCGCGTTTGTCAAACTTGTTCAGGGCAATGACGTCCGCAAAATCGAGCATGTCAATTTTTTCCAGCTGAGTTGCTGCACCGTATTCCGGGGTCATGACGTACAGGGCAACATCACTGTGGTCAAGAATTTCTGTGTCGCTTTGTCCAATTCCGGAAGTTTCAAGAACAATCAAATCGTAGCCTGCCGCTTTCAGTACCAGCACGGCCTCCTTGACATAAGCTGACAAAGCGAGATTAGATTGACGGGTAGCGAGGGAACGCATGTAAACACGGGGATTATGAATTGCGTTCATGCGAATCCTGTCTCCCAGTAAAGCGCCTCCGGTTTTGCGCTTGGAGGGATCAACCGAGATCAGACCAATTGTCTTGTCTTTAAAGTCCAATAAAAACCTTCTCACAATTTCATCCACCATGGACGATTTTCCAGAGCCTCCCGTTCCAGTAATACCCAGCACTGGTGCTTTTGATTTAGCGGCCAGTTTTTTTACTTGATCAAAGGTGGTTTTGCTTTGTTCAAAATAATTTTCGGCAGCCGAAATGATTCTCGCGATCGCCATGGGGTTTTTGACAGGAAGCTGCTCGGTCTCATTCGTCAGGTTATTGCCCAGTGGATAATCACTTTGCTCAACCAGGTCATTAATCATTCCCTGCAATCCCATTGCCCGGCCGTCATCCGGTGAGTAAATACGCGTGATACCATAATCCATCAGCTCTTTTATCTCCTGTGGAAGAATTACTCCCCCACCTCCACCAAAGATTTTGATATGACCTGCCCCTTTCTCCTTGAGCAGGTCACGCATGTATTTAAAATATTCTAAGTGACCACCTTGATAGCTCGTCAACGCAATAGACTGGGCATCTTCCTGAATGGCAGTATTCACCACTTCTTCCACACTACGGTCGTGCCCGAGGTGAATGACCTCGCAA
>JAYVXP010000227.1:0-3837 GCA_043785125.1 Bacteroidia bacterium | reverse complement strand
AGTACCACAAACAGCAACCGGATCAGGGAAGTGTCTGAACCAAAGAACGCAGCGATGCCGGCTGCTACACCACCTACGACTTTCTTGTCGGGATCACGATACATTTTCTTCACCGTAGGTTCCTCTTCAAGTTCTGCAGAGACCGGCAGGACAATCCATAAAATGATATATACTATCAGGACACTTCCATAGCTGCCCAATACCAGCAGTGCAAAGAGTAATCGTGGCCACACCGGATCGATGTTAAAGTAATGACCAAACCCGGAGCAAACACCACCAAGAATTTTGTGATTCTGATCGCGGAAGAGTCGTTTTGAAGTAGAGGAAGTGGAAGAGGTCGTCTTTTTCCCCGTGGGGTTCCCTGCAGGCTCGCTGGCAGCGAACTCCTGTTCTTCCGCTGCCTTGAAGTCGCTCACGCTACCCATTGTTGCAATGAGGTTGCTCACATCTTCTGCCGTGATCACTTGCTTTCCGTCATTGAGTTTGGAAAGAAATATTTCGGCAATCCTTCCTTCGATGTCAGAAAGAATTTCGCTATTGTCGTCGAATGAAGCGAAGTATTTATTGACAGAGTCGAGGTATTTGCGCAGGGTCTCGTACCCGTCTTCCTCGATGTGGAAAATAATGCCGCTGATGTTGATGCTGATGTTCTTTTTCATATCTCAACTAAAAGATAGGAGTGTGGTTTAAAAATTATACGATTGTCTTTGATTTTTGTGTGATCTGGTCGGTTGAATGTACAAGTTCCTCCCAGGTGTCGCTCAATCCTTTCAGGAATTGTGAGCCAATCCCGGTGAGCTTGTAATATTTGCGTGGTGGTCCTGATTTGGACTCGACCCATTTGTATTCCACCAGTCCTGCATTTTTTATCCGGGTGAGGAGGGGATAAAGGGTTCCTTCCACAACAATCATGCGGGCGGCCGTTAATTCATCCAGCATGTCGGAGGCATATACTTCGCCCCTGGAAATGATGTGAAGGATGCAATATTCCAATATCCCCTTCCTCATCTGTACTTGTGTGTTTTCAAGATTCATACATCGACTTATTATTATATAGGAGCTCCAGCAGTTATACGGTAAAGTACTATGTATGGCCAAGTACTATTAGAAAATTTTAAGTTATTTTTGGTAATGATATATTATTTTACACCAGATCGGGGAATTATTTCTAATCCTTATTTTCCACTTTTGACCCGGAACTGTTTTTGTGCAGGTATTTCTGCCAACCCGTATGCCTCTGTTTTTGTTTGTTTTAGCGGCTGTAATGATAAATAATCGTATTTTCGCGCCCTTTTTGGGATTTTAAGTAACTTAATGTGTTCTTGGTGTATTAAGGAATGATAATCAAACTTTTACTGCGTGTCATTAGGTATTATTATAAAGGCCCCAGAGGGAATAGTATTAGCTGCCGAGAGTAGAGTTACTTTAACTGCTACTACGGGGACAGAGACAATCCATGTCAATTTTGACAATGCAACAAAGCTATTGACGTTCGGGAAGCCTTATCACGGATTGGGAGTAGTTACTTATGGGCAGGCGGCAATTGGTTTCAGAACCGCCCAGAGTTTTGTCCCAGAATTTGAAACCCTTCTTCAAAAGGAAGGTAAGACTGGGCTAACCGTCTTCGAATTTGCTAAGGCCTTGAGCGATTTTTTCTTGGTGCAATGGAAACAGTCAATGCCAGAGAATTATGTTGGGCCGGATATGACTTTTAATGTTGCTGGATTCGACAAAGAAGAGCCTTATGGGAAGGTTTATAACATCAACATACCGCGAATACCTACTCCAATTGAGCAAAGTCCCCCTGTTAACAACCAGGTGCAATTTGGTTTAGTTTGGGGGGGCCAACGTGAAATAGTAGATAGACTTGTGTTAGGTTATGATTCTAGATTATTTGATTTCTTGATTAAGGGGGGATTCATAAAGCCCACTGATCTTGCACAGATAATGCCAATACTTCTACCCCTACAGTTGCCCATGCCTGTGCAATTCATGCCTTTACAGGATTGTGTTAGTTTAGCTACTTTATTCATTGAGACAACTATAAAGTCACAAAGTTTAACTGTGGGATTGAGAGGATGTGGGGGCGCAATTGATGTGGCAATAATTACAAAAGATGGTTCGTTACAGTTCATTCAAAAGAAACAGATTAAAATTCAATAAAATATGGAAATGTCAAATATTTATGGGACAATAATGATTTCCCTTAGCACTATTTCGTTGGTTATGCCCTCCGATTTAGGAACAGGAACAGGAATAGGTATTGCCAAGAAAGCAACAAGAAAATCAGGCACAGAGGTTACTCATGGTACGTTCTTTGGCGAGAACATATCAAGGGCAATTAAGACACTCAAGAAGTAAGCCATTGATGCAAATGGATGATGAATATTTGCAGAAAGTTAGGCTCAAAGTTCAAATTGGCATCACTGCAATTTTGGGGCTATTTTCTATATACCTCATCGCTCATGAACCCTCTGAAAGTGCATCCGTTAAATGGGCAATTGGGACATTGGGAATAATAATTGGATATTGGTTAAAATAACTCGCATTATGGAAAAAACAATCGCTTTTGGGACTTACAACGTCCCTTCTACCTCAGACAATCTATCAGCAACCTATACCGTTCCTGGGGTTTCTTCAATTGAGGTAGTTAATAAAATTGTGATCGCAAAAAAACCGGAACAAGATTTATCGGAATTTGACAAGGCTCTAGCCTCTATTATGTCTGTTCCTAAGCCAGCTAAGGCCGCACAGTAAGATTTTTGTATGTGAGTCGACCAACCATGTTGGTCAAAACCATATTGAATCTATTGCTTTCTGTGAATTTGCGGGAATTGTAGCGCAATGAAAATTCGTATGCGTACCGCTGCAAGTGTTTAAAACTGATATGATGGTAAATGCCATCAATTCCTCTTTTAAAATGACTCCAAAACCCTTCAATAGTGTTAGTATGAGCCATTCCGTTGACATATTGCTTTGCGCTGTGGTTTACCACTCTATGAATATATCCCCTTGCGGCATCGTAAGTCCTTGCATCGTCAGTCATTAGGTTAGTTCCGGCCTTTACGTTTTTGGTAATCAGATAGTCAATTACCCCACCTTCTTTGCGGTCGGCATGGTGAGCGATCAGGTTGCCGCCACGTTCGACTATTCCGACCACCATAGCTTTACCTTTGCCTCCCTGTAAACCTTTAGTCCTCTTATTTGAATGCTTGTTCTTTTCCCTGCCCCCAATGTAGGTTTCATCGACCTCGACCGTATTGCCCAATTGAGCCTTAAATGCAGGGTGATCAAAGGCATAGCGTAAACGATGCAGGACGAACCATGCCGATTTTTGGGTAATGTCAAGGTCTTTGGCAAGCTGGTGGCTGGAAATGCCCTTTTTGTGGCTACTGAATATGTAAAGAGCCATAAACCACTTTTGGAGGGGCATTTTGGTGTCCTCGAAAATGGTAGCAGTACGGACATTGAAATACTTGCCAGTATTCTTGCATTTGAACTTGTTTCCGGCACATTTATATACCTTTGAGGTGGGATCAAATGGGCTGACAATTTCACCCTGCCAACGGATTGCCGTCAAATGGTCGATGCAATGCTGTTCGGTGGGAAACTTGGAAATTAGGTCGATAATGCTTGAAAATTCGGTAAACATGGCTTTTTGCGTTGATTACGTAGTAAAGCTATGTATCTGTTTACACTAATCCAAATTATTCGGTGTAAATTTGTATATCATTACCTTATTTTTGAGAAAGTGGAATTTCAGGTGAAATCGCACATTTACATCATTCCCAAATGTCGTATTTACCCTGTTGACAAGGATTATTTCAATCAAAATGG
>JAYVXP010000226.1:0-12257 GCA_043785125.1 Bacteroidia bacterium | reverse complement strand
GGCCTGCCGGAATATCTGCATTCTGCACCAGCAACAATAGCAGTTTCTTCATACCGCCCGGATAGGTAATATTTCGCTGAAAGGAAACCGGATAGCGTGGCTGTTGTTCAAAGACCTCATTCAAAAACTCAAAGGCATTGTGGTCAAAGGCGATGGTCTCACTAATCAGCGAACTCAGGGATATAACGATGTCTTTTTTGTAATTGAGTTCAATGGTGGTGGCCTCAGTAAAATGAGTTCGATTCACCAATTTACCATTTTCATAAACTTCCTCATCCGTTTTTATTTTGTTCAAATCATGATAAGTCCAGATGCCGGCCCTTTTTCCGGAACGAAATTCTCCCCTCAGGACGCCTTGTTTCCAGGAAGGCCGCTCCACCAGGCCCGATATATAGAAATAGGAAACCGTGAACTTACCGTTTCCGTTTTTTATAGAATCCCCTTTTTGTTCGCCTTTAAATTCCCAAATAGTAAAATCATTGCCATTATATTCTATTGTGGATCGGAGTGATCGGTTGCTATTATATTCATTCTGAAGTCCGCCCTTGACGCCATGAGCGTAGAAGCCTTCTGCAATAAGTACATTTTCCTTGTTATAGTCCTTGTAAACGCCATCAAAAACCATTTCCGTAAAATCAATATAGGCTTCCCTTCTGAAAAATGACTTGTCGGATGTGGTCAATTCCCAGTTGAGATTGTAAAAGAGGGTCGTATTAATTGGCCGTGGTTTAACTTCCGCCGGATTTTCCGTTGATTGACCAAAAAGGCCCGTCGCATTAATCAGGAAAAGCAGTGTGAAAGAGAACTGCTGAAAAGGATTCATCTTCTTTACGTCGTGAAGGACTTTACAAAGAAGAAACATTTATTTAATATGGAATGCGTGTTGGGCTTATTTTTTCTCTTTTACTTTGGAATTCATAGCGTTGAGACAACATAAGCAGGTTAGTTTGAAAGGCCCCCGAGACAATATTGTTGCGGGGCTTTTTGCTTTTTACCCGAGCGCTCAGGCGGGTTTTAGCACCGGATTGACATGCAGCTCATGAAGGGTAATCATTTTGCCTTTTTCAGGATCCCATAGTTTGAGTCGGAAGCATCGCGCCATTTCAAACGGGTTCCAGGAGGTGGTAAAAACATTTTTCAACTCGGGCATCTTTTCGCTCGCCTCCATAAGTCTATAGAAAGGAATTCTTGAATTCAAATGATGCACATGGTGATATCCGATATTTCCTGTAATCCACTGTAAGAGCGGATTCATGACCATGAAGCTGGTGGAAGCGATGGCAGCATGATCATATCTCCAGTCGTGATTTTCGCGGAATTGGGCTTCTGGAAAATTATGCTGACAGTAAAACAGATATGATCCCATCCCAAAGGCCAAAAAAAATGGAACAAACCATGCAAGGAGAAACGTGATGGCGCCGAAAAAATAAAATATGGCTATGGCGCCGAGCGCATGCAGCAGCAGCGCAAAAAAGGAATCTATATGCTTCGATGGACTTTGCACAAATGATTTCACATTCAGCCAGTAAATAAACAGAGTAAAGTAACCAAACACAATGGTTAAGGGATGGCGGTTAATAAGATAAAGCCGTTTTTCTTTTTTGGTCAGTTTTAGAAATCGGTTTTTGGTGATTGTGGGATAAGATCCAATTCCTGCAATGGTCAGTTTGGAATTGTTGTTGTGATGGTGGTCATGGGATCTTTTCCATATCGTCTGCGGTGCGAGGAGGTAAAGCCCAATTGTTTTCATTAGCAAGGTGGCCTGCCAGGAGTTTTGAAGAATAGCCCGGTGCTGGTAATCATGGTAAATCACAAACATCCTAACATACATAAAACCGCAGGCGAAGCTACTGAGAATACGTAAGGGCAGAAGAATACTCTCCGAGAGTGCAAGTGTAAACAAGATTCCGGCAAGCAACAATGTAAACAGGATTTCCGACCAGCTTCGCAATCGGTTTTCATCCGTAAATTCCTTGGTGGCATAAAGTAGTTCTTTCCCGGTGCGCATGGTGCTAAGTTGACCCTTGTAAAGTCTTCGCAAAGATAGGGAAAACCACTCAGATTTCGACAGTCATTCTTGCGGTCCCGGCCTTGCGTTGGTGCTTCCAGCGACGATGTGACCAAAGCCAGATAGTGGGATCGAGGATAATTTCCTTCTCCAGTCGTTTTGTAAAGGCTTCCGAAATTTCACCCTCAGCGGTGTTTTGTGGGGCGTCAAAGAGAAGTTCCGGAAATATGTCGTAGTACCCACGGCGGGGTCGCCTCACGTTGATATACACTACCGGATAATTAAACTTGATCGCCAGTTTTTCTGGTCCGGTGAAGACCGCGGTATCCTGATGGAGAAAAGTGGTCCAGTAGGCATTGTCGCGCGGCGCCGTTTGGTCGGCAATAAATGCAGTGGCCGTTACAAGCCCTTTGCTCCGGTTTCCAACCATCTCTCTGAGGGTCTGGTTTACCGCAGCGATGCGGGTGCCAAATTTTGTCCTCATTCCCGACATCATTTTCTCGAAATGCAGGTCCGACAAAGGCCGGTAGATCACGAGCAATTGAAACGGCGTATTCAAAGTGAAGGCCGGTCCGGCCCATTCCCAGTTGCCGTAGTGTCCCATCACGATGATGAAGCTTTTTTTCTCCTCGTACAATTTGTCAAGCCATGCCGTGTTGTGAAAAGTGCATCGTGCACGCGATTCAGCTTCGGTCATGCGCAGGGTTTTGAGGGTTTCCAGAATGAGGTCACAGAGGTAACGGTAATAGGCTTTGACGATGACCTCAATTTCATCCCGGCTTTTGTCTGGAAAGGATTTTCTGAGGTTATTTCTTACAACCTCCTTGCGGTATCCCGTAAGGTAAAAGATGTGGTAGAAGATATCCGATACTTTATACAGCACCCCAAATGGAAGCGATGCAATGGCATAAATGAACGGGTAGGTGAGGTAGAATACGAGGGATTTTATCATCGACACATCAAAAATAAGGTATTACATTTGAATGAGAGCCCAATGCATCATTTTTTCAAAATCCGCAACAGACATAACTGGAGTTATCCGAGTAATAAAACAAGTGCATGAAAAAAATAGCCGCGCTTTTATTCCTGACCATTTTAACGCTTCACACTGGAATCCAACTTCACGCTCAGGATCGATATCAGGCAAATTGGGAGTCGTTGAAAAAGTACACTTGCCCTGACTGGTTCCGCGACGCTAAATTCGGAATCTTTATTCATTGGGGTGTGTATGCTGTTCCGGCATTTGGAAGCGAATGGTATCCGCGCAACATGTATCAGAAGGGTTCAGACGAATTCAACCATCACCTGGCACAATACGGATCGCTAAATAAATTTGGATACAAGGACTTTATTCCGCTGTTCAAAGCTGAGAAATTTAATGCAGAGGAATGGATGGCACTTTTCAAAAAGGCTGGTGCCCGGTATGTGGTGCCGGTTGCCGAACACCATGATGGATTTGCGATGTATAAAACCGCCTTGTCAAAATGGAACGCTGCGGAGATGGGCCCAAGGCGGGACATCATTGGCGAATTGGCGGGAGCGGCGAGAAAGCAAGGTCTTGTATTTGGATTGTCGTCACACCGGATCGAACACTGGTGGTTTATGAATGAGGGCAGAAAATTTGATTCGGATGTAAACGATCCGGCCTATTCCGATTTCTATGGCCCGGCGCGCGCGCAGGATGAAACGATGACGCCGGAGTACATGAACGATTGGCTTCTTCGGTGTACGGAATTGGTCAACAATTATCAACCGCAATTATTTTGGTTTGACTGGTGGATCGAACAACCTGCCATGGATCCTTATCGCAAATCATTTGCCTCCTATTATTACAACAAGGGATTATCCTGGGATAAGGGTGTTGTCATTAATTACAAGAACGCCTCCTTTCCAGAAGGAACGGCGGTGTATGATATTGAGCGCGGAAACAGCAAGGCCACAAAACAATATGCATGGCAAACGGATACTTCCATTGGCAAAAAATCCTGGGGTTATGCAGAGGGCGAAGAAAATAAAAGTCCAAACGAAATCATCGATGCCTTGATTGACATTGTGAGCAAGAATGGAAACCTCCTGCTGAACATTGGGCCGAAGGCAGATGGTACCATCACTGCCGAACAACAAAGTGTTCTTTTAGAAATCGGAAAATGGCTTGACGTGAACGGTGAAGGAATATATGGTACGCGCCCATGGAAACTTTCCGGGGAAGGACCAACCGAAAACCTGGACGAGCATGTCCAGTTTAATGAATACAAATTTAAGGGGTATGTTTCCCGGGACATACGCTTTACGACAAAGGGCGATACGCTTTATGTTTTTGCGATGGACGTCCCCCGGGAAGCAACCGTTGTACAATCTTTGTCGATGAATTCGAATAACGGGCGGATCGAAAAGATTGAGCTGTTGGGAAGTGTGGATAAAGTAATGTGGTCACAAAATCGTGACGCATTGGTGATTCAAGCGTCAAAGAGTTTTCTGGTCACCCAGGCGGTGGGTTACAGGGTTACTTTTAAGAAATAAAGTTGAGCTGGACAGTATTAAAGTTAGCCGCCATTGAAAACATTAGTTTGCACGACACCGGGAAATCTGGAATACCAGAATAGAGACATCCCAAAGTTAATTGCGGGGAATGCCATACTCAAAATAAAGCGCATTGGAATATGTGGGACCGATCTTCACGCGTTTGAAGGGACACAACCATTTTTTAATTATCCACGGATACTGGGACATGAGATTTCTGCTGAACTCATCGAATGTGATGGTGCTCCGGATTTTGTTGTGGGAGAGAAGGTGACGATTATTCCTTATTTCAATTGTGGAAAATGCATCGCTTGCCGGAATGGAAAACCCAATTGTTGCGTGAGCATGAATGTTTGCGGTGTACACAGCGATGGAGGAATGGGTGAATATATGTCGGTTCCTTCTTCAGCTCTGGTGCATAGCGCAGGGTTGAGCGATGATGCACTGGCACTGATTGAACCTCTAGCGATAGGAGCACACTGCGTGAGGAGAGCTGATGTAAAGCCGGGTGAAACGGTATTGGTGGTAGGAGCGGGGCCGATCGGTTTGGGGACCATGGAATTTGCGCGTATTGCCGGCGGCAAAGTGATTGCGTTGGACATCAATGAACATCGCCTGAGATTCTGCTCAGAAAATTTGAAAGTGGATCATATCATCAACGGAGCCACATCGAATGTCCTCGATGAACTGAAACAAATCACGAACAGTGACATGCCTACGGTCGTGATTGATGCGACCGGAAGTTTGAAGGCCATCAACACTTCATTTCAATACCTGGCCCACGGAGGACGGTATGTGTTGGTGGGATTGCAAAAGGGTGAACTCCATTTCAGTCATCCCGAATTTCACAAACGCGAAGCCACCTTAATGAGCAGCCGGAATGCCACGCGGGAAGATTTTGATCAGGTTATCTCTTCCATGAAAAGCGGCCGGGTGCAACCCACGAAATATATTACCCACCGGGTATCATTCGATCAGGTTAAGAAGGAGTTTGTAAATTGGCTTAGGCCGGAGAGTGGGGTGGTGAAGGCGATGGTGGTGATGAGCTAAATGGACAATTAATTAATTAGTCAATTACCCTTTTGTATTTGACAATTTCGATGGGTTCAAGCTTTTTCCAGTTTCCAATGTAGGCGTAATAGCACATGAGATCGTTCAATAAAGGCGCCAAATCATCATATATCGCAAGCCGTTTCTCAATGAGCTTTTGATTTCGCCATTGCTTGTGCTCTATTTTTTTAAGTCGATTATCAAGAAACAACCCCACAGCAATAATGAAGATTGGAACTAAGCCTTCTACGATTAATTTGGCCAGCTCCAGGCTATTCCATGGTTCATTAAATGAGATATCCATTTTCAGGTTATTAGGTCAAGCTAAATATATGAAATCACTAATGAAAATCTTTTCTTAAAGCATCGTTGAAGCAAGGTACAATTCAAAATTCAGAGAATTTTCAACTCTTAAAGCTTAAGTCTCCAGTCTATTTCCTACTTTAGGGAATGAGGACTTCTATATCGTTGTCTGTATTCCTTTTTCTTTTAAGCTCATCTTTAAAGGCTCAGCACCGTGGAGACACTACATATACTTATGTTAACCCTGATATTTTTAGTGAGGATACTCCAGGCCAGGAGATTAAAAACGGTTTTTTTTGGAGATCTGCTGTGTCCGTTTTTGCTAACATATTGAGGGATAATCTGAACAATAAAAAAGAGCAGCAAAAGATTGAGTATTCTCGCCAGCAGTCGATCGCTAAGCTCGGAATAATCAAGAACCAATATCAATCTTATAAGGACTTTCCAGCAATAATCATTGATGGATGGCACAACGCCGTTGCAACGGACAACATTAATTTCTGTAAAACCGTAAAGGTCCTTATTAAATCAAATAGGGTTGTAAAATTTGTTGTTGATAATTGCCTTCCACTTAACTTTAATACGACTAGTGAAATTAAGGGCGCAAAAAACGTCGTTTATCTGAAGAACTTCAATGGTGAACAGTTAAACATTGTTGAACTTTATTTTATATATGACATTGAGGAACAAGTCTTGGTTCCCGAACCGATTAAACCCGGGTACGTCTGTTTTTGGAGTGATATCAAAAAATTTGATCAGATTCAATTGAGATTTGAGGGCAGCGTTTTGGAGAAATTCACCGTTCAATTTGACAATACCCCAGATTGCTTCACTCAGGGTATGGTTTGCAGAATTTTAAAACCTGGTTATTATTCCTACGTGGCGCTGGGTAAAGGTGCAATAGATTGGAGGGGAACATTTGAAATAAGGGAAAATATGTGCCTGAAGTATCGCCTTGGCCGTCGATTAAGAGGAAGGGAAAAATAATCTGCAGGCTAGTCTCTGCTCTTCGATTTCACCTTGTTCTTTTCCTCAGTACATCATTGTGCCGCTAGAACTTTAGACTTTAAACCTTCCCCTTTATCCCATAACGACCCGCATTTTCTTCGCCACTGAATTATATATCGCCTCAACAACTCGAATATCCTTTAACCCTTCTTCTCCCGGCACCATTACGGAAGTATTGTTGAGGATGGCCAACGCATCATCGTCCATTTGCCGGGCTTGCTGGTTGGGAAGGGTAGCATTCAATTTGATTCCGTCGCTGGTCACACCATTGACGCCACTGTATCCCTGAAAGGGTTCAAGTTTATACCAGCCTTTCTGGCAATCGACCTGAAGGCTGCCCATACTTTTTCCGAAACTGGCCTCGCATACGGCCATCGCACCTCCAGCAAATTCAAGATCAAAGGAAATCGTTTCTTCCACTTCAGTGTAAATTTCCGGACGGGTTGTCGAGGCGTGCGCAGTGACTGCTATCGGCTCCAGCCCGGTGCTGTAACGCGCGGCGTTCAATGGATAGACGCCCATGTCCAGCATGGCGCCGCCCCCCATGCTCTTCTTTTGTTTCCAGTGATTCGACCGTGGATCAACGTAGCCTGCCCTCGCCTCAACTTTTAACACCTTACCATAAGTGAGGTCTTTTCTGAATTGAATAATCCGTTTTGTATTGGGCTCGTGATGCATGCGGTAGCCAATGCTCAGCTTCACTTTGTTTTTGTTACAGGCATCAATAATATTCTGGCATTCCAATACGGTCATTGCCATCGGTTTTTCACACCACACTTGCTTTCCGGTCGCCGCCGCCCGAATGCAATATGCTTCATGCATGGAAGGGGGAAGCACGATGTACACGATATCAATCGCCGGGTTGTTGGCAATCGAATCAAAGTTGCCATAATCGTAAATGTTTTTGTCGGGAATGGAGTAGGTCTGCTTCCATCTTTCCGCCTTGGACGGCGTGCCGGTTACAATCCCGGCGAGATAACAATGTTGGGTTTGCAGTAGGCTGGGGGCCAGCACATCCGTACTATAATAGCCGAGCCCCACCAGCACCACACCCAATTTAGTCTTCTTTTGCGCACCCAGCGAGGGGGAAAATGCCAGTGGGCTCATAGCCAACCCGGCCATTCCTGCCATAGCTTGCTGCATAAATTCGCGTCTTTTGGTCATGAGCAATGTCTTTTTAGATGATCTAAATTTACGTTTGTCCGTACATTAGACAATGATTTAACCGATAAAAAGGGTTAAATTGCGCTTTCGTTTGGCAGATGTGCCCCAGTAGTAGCAATTTGAACTAATTTCCTTAATCCGTGTTCGATAAACGATGAGACAACTTAAAATCAGCAAACAAATTACCAACCGCGAAAGCCAGTCCCTGGACAAGTATCTACAGGAAATTGGTAAGGTGGATTTGATCACTTCCGAAGAAGAGGTGAAATTAGCCATTCGCATAAAAGAAGGTGACCAGATGGCCCTCGAGAAATTAACCAAAGCCAATCTCCGGTTTGTGGTTTCTGTGGCCAAGCAATACCAGAACAACGGCCTTTCTTTGGGTGACCTGATCAACGAGGGAAATGTTGGGCTGATTAAAGCGGCAAAGCGATTTGATGAGACGCGTGGTTTCAAGTTCATCTCTTATGCAGTGTGGTGGATTCGCCAGTCGATTATGCAGGCCCTGGCCGAGCAATCCAGAATTGTTCGCCTTCCGTTGAACCGCGTTGGTTCCTTGAATAAAATTTCCAAAACCTTTTCCGACCTCGAACAAAAATTTCAACGTGAACCTTCTCCTGAAGAGTTGGGCGTCGTCTTACAGGTGACAACAGAAGAAGTTGTCGACACCCTGAAACTTTCAGGTCGCCATGTATCCATGAACGCCCCATTTGTACAGGGAGAGGAAAATAGCTTACTCGACGTACTGGAAAACGACAGTGAAGAAAAACCGGATTCCGGTTTGATGATCGACTCCTTGCGCAAGGAAGTCCAGCGGTCGCTGTCGACCCTGACGCAAAGGGAATCGGATGTTATCGCGTTTTATTTCGGACTTAATGGCGAGCACGCCATGACGCTGGAAGAAATCGGCATCAAATTTAATCTTACCCGCGAGCGCGTCCGTCAGATAAAAGAGAAGGCTACCAGGAGACTCAGACACAGTTCAAGGAGTAAGACACTAAAGTCTTATCTGGGTTAAGTTATTTGGAGCAACCAAAATCATCATCAATTTTCACAAATTGATAAAAGGCCTGATGGTGGCCGGTCACTCCGGCGTCATCTACTGCAAGAATGAAGGATGAAGTTTCTTTTTTGAAAAGGCTTTGGCCGTTTTTGGCAAGTCTTGGCGGGGCATCCGTAATGGTTCTTGCTTTTTTTATCCCCTCCATTCAGGATCAATGGGATCGTTATCAATCCAGAAAAATCATCGGGGAATATGAGGAACTCGGAAATGCTTTCTTTGATGAAGAGCGCTACAACATGGCAGAAGATGCCTATGCCAAAGCCTTCGAACTCTCTGAAAACAAACGACTGGATATAGAGGTAAGGAGACTGAATGCAAAAGTAAACCGCATCAGCAATGATCCCGCCTGGGGGAGCAAGCCTCCAGACGATTTGAAGGAAGTCGACTTTCAATTTTTGCTGCACATGAAGAAAGAGTTGGATTCTGAAAAGCAGAGGGTTTCCATTTTAAACAGCTATGGCGTGTTTCTTTCCAGTCTGGGAAGAACCAAAGAAGCAGCAGCGGTTTTTAATGAGGCCATCAGTCTTGATTCAAGTGATGAACTGGCTTATGTCAATCTGGGCAATCTCAATGACCAGCTTGGAAAAAAAGTTGAAGCCGAAAAAGCTTACCTGAAAGCCCTTTCCCTAGAGCCAGAAAACGGTCGGGCCCATTATAATCTGGGATTGTTGTATGCGGAGGAGGAGAAGCTTACAGAAGCCCAAGCGGAATTCAGTCAGGCCGTGCGACTTGATGCTGCAGATACCGATGCGCTCAAGGAATACCATCTCATTCTAAAACGGATGGAGGATGATTTATCCCGGCAAAAACAGAAACCCTGATCACAGCAATCGGTTGTTCTGCGCCACAGGCAAAAAAATACCCTGTCAAAATCGCTTAAATCAAAATAATTTTGTCAATTGTGCAGTGACCGATCGGAAATTCTCTGATCAAAAAGGTAATTCAGGTTGCCCTGAAGCCGACCGGTAGTAATAATTGAAAATCATTTTGATGGAATCAACCAAATCTGCTTTTGATGAACACAAAGCACTTCATGAGCTGAAGCACTTTTTACCCGCTCAGGCGCCGTTAAAAGACTTCATTCATCACAATACACTCCATGCTTTTCAGAATTTGAAATTTCATCAGGCCATATACAGTGCGTCCGAAATTTTGGGCTATCGGGTTTCGCTTTCCCTTTCCGAATACCGTGCCATGTATAAGGATTTGCGAATCCGTGAAGACATCCTGGAAAGGGTTATTTCTTTGAGAAAGGGATCCGCACTGCTCAATGAATGGAAAGAAAAAGTTCTTTACAAGAAATACGAAAAACCTCCGTCACCGCGGATCGGGTCACTTCGATCGAATTGGAAACGGTATTATAAGATAGATATGGACTCACTTGTCCACCCGTTGCTTTTCAGAATTCTGTGCAGTTATCTTGATCAGGGAATTTCCATGTGGAATTTTCCGGTGTTGAATCAGGGATTTCTGGCTTCCATGAAGGAACTGGAGAGAAACAGCTTTAGCAGCTTCTTTAAAACTAAAAGAGCGAAGTTTCTTTTGCTCAATGGTCCCCCCGAAATTTCCTCATTGCTGAAAATTCTGGTTGGGGATGAAACACTGTATAAACAGTATTTATATGATCAGCAGTTTGCCCATCAGGGATGGTCAGGTATGGTATCGACTGTAGAAGACCAACCTCAGACCTTGCTGGACCATAAGATGATTACGATGAAGGAATTAATTGTATTCGAACTCTTGCTGGAAATCGATGCAATGGATGTTCAGTTTGGAACCGGCTGGGCGCCGTTGAGCAGCCGGCTTGTCGCCAGGCCAACTGAACTTTTCGCAGATGTCCCTCCATCTGAATTGAATGAAGTGACCTCTACCTGGCAGGAAGCATTTGAATGGAGTTATTATGACGAGGTCCTGGAAGGAATTCTGATCAATAGCAAGGAAGAAAAAAAGAGCATCCCTAAGAAGAGTTTTCAATCGATGTTTTGCATCGACGATCGGGAATGTTCGTTCCGGCGCTATCTTGAAAAATTTGATCCGACCTGTGAAACTTTCGGAACCCCCGGTTTTTTTGGCGTTGAGTTTTACTTTCAGCCTGAACACGGAAAGTTCTACACCAAACTTTGCCCTGCGCCACTCACACCGAAGTATTTGATTAAAGAGTTGGGCACAACCGGAAAGCGGGAGATCGATGTCAATTTTTCAAAACATACACATTCACTTTTTCGTGGATGGCTGATCACCCAAACCCTGGGCTTTTGGTCCGCCCTGCGCCTCTTTATCAATATCTTCAGGCCTTCGATGAGTCCAGCCACCGCTTCGTCCTTTAAGCACATGGACAAGTTTTCCAAGCTGACCATTGAAAACAGCAGCCCGGAGGACAAAGAAAATAACCTGCAGATTGGCTTTACTATTGAAGAGATGGCCACGCGTGCGGAAGGACTTTTAAGGAGCATCGGCCTGATAAAAGAATTTGCACCGATCGTCTATGTTGTCGGTCACGGCTCGAGTAGCGTAAATAACCCGCACTATGCCGCCTATGATTGCGGTGCTTGTTCGGGGAGAGCCGGTTCGGTGAATTCGCGAGCGATCTGTTTTATGATCAATCACGCGGAGGTGAGGAAAATTTTGGTTTCAAGAGGCCTTAGCATTCCCTCAATAACCCAATTTGTAGGAGGTCTTCATGATACAACCCGTGACGAAGCGCTCTTTTTTGATGAAGATGCGCTTACTCCGGAAAATTTTGAGCGTCACCGTCAAAATGTATTGGTTTTTTCACATGCACTGGACTACAATTCGAAAGAAAGGTCCAGGAGATTTGAGTCGATTGATACGCACCAGAAACCTGCGCAGATTCATGAGGAAGTAAAAATCAGATCTGTGTCGCTATTCGAGCCAAGACCTGAACTAAATCACGCTACCAATACACTGTGTATCGTCGGTAGAAGGGACCTGACAAAAGGATTGTTCCTCGATCGGCGTGCATTCATGAATTCCTATGACTATGCCACCGACCTGGAAGGTAAATTGCTCCTGGGGATCATGAGACCACTGGGCCCTGTGTGTGGTGGAATTAACCTGGAATATTTTTTCTCCAGGGTAGATAACCAAAAACTGGGGGCCGGAACAAAACTCCCACACAAT
>JAYVXP010000225.1:0-3853 GCA_043785125.1 Bacteroidia bacterium | reverse complement strand
CGGCGTTTGACCGGGCCCGGGCTTTCCTGGATGACATCATTGGGGATTATGCTAAGGAAAAGCGTGTTGACCTCATCAACATGGTGTGGGAATCCAACTACCTGAAAGGTTATGTGACCGAAATGGAAGCCACCGCCATGCTCAAACTTGCCCGAGATTGGAAAGTGGAGAAAGAATTTATTGACCTTGTTTTGAAGTAAAGCACAACCGACTTACTGCCTTTTTAAAGACTCATCATTCCTCTAAAATTTGAGTCTAGGCTTACACAACACATTGATGATTAGTTTCTTAATGAACCTTAATCAAATTATAAAATCACATTTTGAAAATTTCAAAAACGATTAAAAATTTACATGCACCACCACATAGCCCCAGGTAGCAGGGACATAGAGTTTAACTGGTACTAATGTCCACCGGCTAATCCAATATATTCAGTACCTCGTTGTGGCGGTATAGCTGGCTCAAGTATACAGACTTGATCCTAAATTGACTTCTCTTCTTGATCTTCAGGTGATGTGATGCATTCTCCATCTTAATTCCCGGGTCATAAACAATGTTACCCAATGACATTTGCCTGAGGAAGAATTGAAAATCAGTTGCCTCACCAAGTATTACTTTGTATCCATATTTGTATTGTCTCCTTAGCGAAGTTTCTGACATTGATGGAACATAGCATGCCTGATTATGTTTACGATTCCAATGAAGAATCAATGAAGCAAAAGACCAGCTCGCTGCCTCGTTGCCCTCAGTATCAATCAGTGCTATCCTGCCAGATGTTTCTCTGATTTTGCCGGATACAATGTCAAAGCCTACGAGTTCTAATTGAAGAGTTGTTCTGGGGTGTCTTCTACCTGACTTATGAATCCCTCCGAAATTCATACGATCTGCTATCCCACCAAGATCGTTGTAACCGTACTTTCTGATAAAAGCCTCAGCCCCAGCAGTTGTATAGTAACCATCGGTTGGTTCAGGTGTCATCAGTGTTATTATCGCACTATTGATCGATTCAAAGTTTCTTACAGCGAACTGTTTCACCTCCCATCCTAAGTAGTCCGGCTCTGAAAATCCGTTCGGCCTTATCCCAAGTTCAGCCTCCAAAGTATAGCCTCCACAATTTGAGGAAACGCATGGAAGGAGATTCCCATGTCCGTCCAATCTTTTCGAGTTGATCCATTCAAGATTATGAATTCTCCTGAGTTCATTGAGCAGGCGTTCTTTGTTGTTTGTTCCTGTAGGAAGAGTAATTAAGAGAAACACTCCATATTCTAAGGTTCCTTCGGTTTCGATCTGGTGCGCTATTTCAGACTCAGGTGCATCCACATAGCCGATTAATTTTCTCTCCCGGGTCACGCCAAGTAGCAGAACTCTTCCTGCCAGCCTTTGCGTCATTAATTCAGACGGTGGGGTTTCGCATCTTAACAAAAAGCCGGAAAATCGAACTTCGGGATACTTGGGATATAAAATTAGCTGGCTGCTTGGTGCTGAGTACAAATTACCGTCATCACCAATCCATGAGAAATTGACCGTTGCTTTGAAGCGATCCTTTTTCCAATCACCAGATGAATCAGTGATGATTTCAGAAATGGGAAAGTCGTTTAATATATCAAAACTACCACCAAGATATACTTGATTCTTTGAGTTATCGTTTGCCGAAAGTTTCTTTACGAAAATCTTTTGACAGCCATGATCAACGAATATTTCCTTTAGTCTTGTTAGGTTCATTTTTGCTTATCAAGACCTTTATGATATTTATCCCAACAGCTTGTATTAGGGGCACCACTACGGAATTTCCAAATTGCTTGTATGCTTGAGTATCAGAGACAGGTATCAGAAATTTATCCGGAAACCCCTGCAATCTGGCGCATTCTCTTGGAGTAAGTCTTCTTGGGTTCATGCCTTCCTGAGGAATAAGAATTTCTGAACCGTCTTTGTAATACCGGGCACTTAATGTTCTTGAAATACCCTCAAGGTCTGTCATGCCAAATCCAAAACCATTTCCTTTGGCCTTATGCTTCAATGAGTACTTCTGTAAATAGCTCCACAAATTATCAGTCAAAGTATATTTTGCCTCCGGTTTATCCTCCAATATTGATTCAAATGCATGGGTAGTAGTCGGCATCATTGGAAATTCAAATCCTTCTTTTCCTTTGAACACCTTCTCATCAAAGCCAATAATAATAATTCTCTCTCTGTGTTGCGGAACAAAGTGTTGTCCGTCCAATACACTGAAATGAATGGAATAATGAAGTTCTTTCAGGGTCTTAGAAATAATCTTAAATGTTTTACCCTTGTCATGGGACACTAAGTTCTTAACATTCTCTAAAAGGAAAGCTTTCGGTCTCTTGGCTTCAATAATTCTGGCAATGTCAAAGAAAAGTGTTCCTTGTGTCTCATCCTTGAAGCCATGAGCTTTACCAAGGCTATTCTTTTTTGAAACTCCAGCAATCGAAAATGGCTGGCACGGAAATCCACCAACCAGCAGGTCATGCTCCGGAATTTCTGATGTTTCAATTTTGGTAATATCACCAAATGGCACCTCACCAAAATTAGCTTCATAGGTTTTCGCAGCATAATTATTCCATTCGGAGGTGAACACACATTTGCCTCCCAAACTTTGAAGTCCCAGCCTTATACCCCCTATGCCAGCGAACAGATCGATGAATTTGAATTTGGGAGTACTCGGCGGTGGGAATGGAATATCCCACTTGATTGGCAAGTAGGCTTGAAAATATGGCTCCTCTGCGGCTGCATTGGCCAACTTGATCAGATAATCTGTTGCCGGTTTCTTGAAGTAATGTGATACGCCATTATTTGCACTTTGAAAGTAATGCGTGAGGTGAGCAAGTCCATTCTGCTCAGACTTAACAACTTCAATTTTTAATCTTCTTCGTACATCAGAATACTTTGCCATCGCTTCGTTTATTCAACTCGGTTTGAATTTTCAATATACATACTTGAATCTTTCTATCTATCTCAGCACCCCAAAATCTCAGAACCTTCCATCCAAGTTTTTTAAGCTGCTTGTTAACAATTTTGTCTCTCTTGATGTTCCCTTCAATTTTATTCCACCAGAACTTGCGATTAGATTTGATACGGTATTTTTCCTGTTTCCAGTTTTTCCCATGCCAGTATTCACTATCCACAAAAATGGCAATTCTGCACCGTCTTATCGTAAGGTCGGGCTTACCAAAAACAGAACTATTATTTTTTCTGTACCTGATTCCCCTGTTCCATAATGCTTTAGCGAGTTTGATTTCAATTTTTGTGCCCCTGCCTTTTATGGCCTGCATGTTTCTTCTTCGCTGCTCTTTAGTCAATACGTCCATAATTATAGCCAGAACTGCTACCTACATTTCTATGATATAACTGTTTTCCGGTCGTTTTAATGCTTTTCATCCTTGCTTTGATAACCTATATAGTCATTGTAGTCCACATAAGGTTTAAATCCACTTTCCGATTTATGCTGGCTGATTGTCTTCGCTATGTCTCTGCCATACACCATGATGTTTCTGTTAATCGAAGTCTTTCTTAGGCTGTGCGATGAAAGCAGATCACACTTTCTTTTTTGCACTGTAACCTTACATCCACGACTGTAGTAGTGGAATGCTTTTAGACCAGTAAGTTCCGCTTTCTCCGCAAACAGCCGTCTTGTCAAAGATTTTGTCAAGAAATCTAAAATGATTTCGCAGCAAAAATCATCGATTCTTAATTAAGAAATAGGTTTTATCTCATAGGGGTGCAGCAGCTTGAATAGTTTAAAGGCTCATCATATCCTTAAACTTTGCTGCCTGCCTTCTGCTTACTTCCACCTTATCTCCTCCACGAAGTTTTACCATGAGCCCGCCATTGAACC